>NZ_LFEK01000028.1 GCF_001039265.1 Synechococcus sp. GFB01
CTTGCGTCCCGATGGGTGCGGCGGGCCCTGTCCGGCGGCGAGTGGCTGGCCCTGCTGCTGCTGGCGATGGCCCTGGTGCTGTCGCTGGCTCTGGGGGTTGGACTGGCCTGGATGCGCGGCGCCGAACTGATGGCCTGGCCCAGCTGGTGGCCGCCCAGCTGAGCCCGTCCCGGCCCCGGTCCACGACCGACGCGGGCGGCTGGCAGGCTGGCAGCGACAGATCGAACCGATGAGCGAGCTTCCCAGCGCCCGCACGCCGCTCTACAACCATCCGCTGCCCGCCCTGGAACACTGGTTGCGCGGTCTCGGGGCCGTGCAGCAGCCAGAAAACCTGTGCATCTGGGATCTGCGGGGTCCCAGCTGGACCGCCGAGATCGAACTGGAGATCGAAGAGCTGCGGGTGAGCTGGCATCAGCAGGGGCGCACCGTGGCGCGACACTTCCCCTATGGCCTCTCTCGCGCCGATGCCGAGGCGGCCATCCTGGCGGGTCCCTAGTCCGTGGGGCAGGCGGGCGCAGGCGGGGGGGGGGGGCGGCATGCAGGGCCGCCGGAACTTGCCAACATGGTGTTGATCGAACCCTGCCAGACCGGTCCTCTGTCCAACCGTTTCCTGCAGCCCGAGGATCTGCCCCGGCGCGGCGGATCAAGGCCGGAGCGCCCCGGAGCGGGAGGCAGCCGCGCTGAGGGATCCCCGCTCCGGGGATCCATCGAGTTGTTCGCCGAAGGACAGTGGCAGGCGATCCGTGTGCAGCTGGAAACCGAGGGCTGGTCCCTGTCCCAGATCGAGCTCGTGCACGACCAGCTGCGCCAGGGCTGGCCCCTGCCCCACGCCAAGCACAACGTGATGCGTCTCTCCGGCCACTGCCCCCTGCGGGGCGACCACCCGCCCTGAGCCTCAGCGGCAGATGTCGGTTTGGCGCTCGCTCTGCGGTGCGAAGGGACCGCAGTTCAGCCAGCGGGCCAGGCTCGTTTCCACATCGGTGAACAGCACCAGGATGCCGCCGCACAGAAGCACCAGAATGGCGCTGATCAGCCAGTTCTTGGGGGTCATGGCACCCGCTCCAGGGCCGCTGTCAAAGTATGGCTGAGGTCGTGGCGCTGCCATTCGGCCGCCAGGGCAGTGGCGCTGAGAGGTTGCAGGGGCGGCAGTTCGGCCAGCACCGGCAGGTCGCCCAGGGCCGCGAGCGTGCGGGGATTGTCCGGGTGGGGGGGGCCGTTGAGCACCAGCCCCAGCACGGTAATCCCACGCCGCCGCAACGCCTCGAGTGACAGCAGGGTGTGGTTGAGGGTGCCGAGGCCGCTGCGGGCCACCAGCACCACCGGCAGGTGCCAGCGCTCCAGCTGATCGATCTGCAGCCAGGTGCGGGTGAGCGGCACCATCAGCCCGCCGGCGGTCTCCACCACCAGGGGCCCTGGCGGGTCGGGCAGCTCCAGCCGGCTGGGATCCAGCAGCCGGCCTTCCAGTTCGGCCGCCCAGTGGGGCGAGGCGGGTTCCCGCAGCCGGTAGGCCTCCGGCAGGATTCGTTCCGCCGGCAGCCCCAGCAGAGCCTGCAGGCGGCCGCTGTCGCCGCATCCCTCCAGTCCGCTCTGCACAGGCTTCCAGTAGTGGGCCGCCAGCCCCTGCACCAGCAGGGCGCTGACCACCGTCTTGCCCACATCGGTATCCGTGCCGCAGACCACCAGCCGGGGCCTGGAGGGGGTGGATGGGCTCATGGCGGCCTGGGGTGGCGGCTCAGCCGCGATCATGGCTCCCCGTTTTCCGGCCCACCAGCAGCAGCACCTCCCAGCTCACCCGACCATCGCTGGCCCAGGCCTGCAGCAGCTGACGCAACTGGCCGGCCGAGAGGCGCGGGCCGGGGCTGGCTCCGGCCCCCAGCCGGCGCAGCCTGCCCAGGAAGCCGCGACCGCTGCCATAGCAGCGGCGGAAGCGCAGTCGCTCCTGCCGCTGCAGGGTGAGCAGGGGTTCGGCGGCGGCGATCAGCCCTTCAGCCGTGGGGAGCGGCAGGGCCGTGCAGGGCACGCCGGCGCAGGTTGCGGCGGCGTGCCATTCCGGAAAGCTGCCGGCGGTGGGCACGGCCAGCGCCAACCAGCCGCCGGGCTGCAGCGTGTCGCACCAGTGCCGCAGCTGGCTCGCCGGTTGCGCCAGCCACTGCAGCGCGAAGCTCGAGCACAGCAGGGCCGCACCGGCCAGCTCGGGCGGCAGCCCCTGCTCCAGATCCCATTGGCGCCGCCAGGGGAGCGGGTTGCGCTTGAGCAGCTCGGCGCAGAGATCCAGCTGGAGCAGCGGAGCGGCAGCCGCTCGCTCGCTGTGATCCAGGCCCGCTGCCGCGGCCTGCTGCCGCAGCGCCTGCCCCAGCAGACCGGTGCCGGCTCCGAGGTCGGCGCGGGGGCCAGCGGGCAGTGGCAGGGGATGGATCAGACGCGCCAGCCGCCAGGCGATGGCGCGCTGCAGGGTGGCCTGCCCCTCGTAGTGGGGTGCGTGCTGCTCGAAGCGTCGGCGCACCTGTGCGCTGGAGACGGGGCCTGGCATCGGTGCCATGGTCATGCCACTTCCAGCGCCTCGATCCAGCCCATCACCATCGGCACCACGGGGCTGACCAGCAGAGCGTGGCCGGCTCCCCCGAGCACAAGCCGATCGGCCTGCGGCAGCGCCTGGCGCAGCATCGTGCTGGCTTCCCGCGCCACGATCCGGTCCTCACCCGCCTCCACGATCAGGCAGGGCACATGGCGCGGCATGGCGGCGGGCAGATCGGTGCTGGCGGCCAGACGCCGCAGGTCGTTGCGCAGCCTGGTCTGGCCTGCGTGCGGCAGCGGCCGATCGAGGATCGAGCAGGGAAGCGCCGCCAGCGGCTGAGGCGCGCAGGACCGGGTCAGAAACTCCTCGAGCATTGCCTCGGCCTGCTGCGGCGTTCCGTCGAGGGCGCTGGCCATGCCGGCCAGGGCGGTGCTCAGACGGCGGCCGGCGGAACCCTCCGGCACGAAGCGGCCGAAGCTGGCCAGGAGCACCACCGCATCGGCGGCCGCCAGCACCGCATCGGCCAGGAGATGGGGCCCCAGCGAATGGGCCAGAAGCACTCTCCGCCCGGCCGCGTCAGGCCAGACCGGCTGCTGGGGAGGCAGGGCTCCATAGCCGCGGTTGGGGCTGCTGAACGTCCAGCCGCGGGCGGCCGCCCCCGCCCCGAACGCAGCCCAGCCCCGGCAGTCGCCGGCCCAGCCGTGCATGGCGAGCAGGGTGGTCATGGAGGCGGCGGGCCCAGGGCATGGAGCAGCAGTTCCAATGTGCCCGGTGGCAGGTCGTGGCGCAGCACCAATCGAAGCCGGGCCGTGCCCTCCGGCACGGTGGGGGGGCGGATCGCCACGCTCAGCAGGCCGGCCGCCTCAAGGCGCTCCTGCAGCATCAGGGCCTGCTGGTCATCACCCACCAGCAGGGGCAGGACCGGCCCTTCGCCGGGGGGGCGCGGCCAGCCGGCCTTCGCCAGGGTTTCGCGCCAGCGGCGCGCTCGCTCCAGCAGGGCGGCGCCGCGGTCGGCACCGCTGCCGGTTGGCTCGGCCCTGAGCAACTCCAGGGCGGCCAGGGCGCCGGCGGCCAGGGGTGGCGCCAGGGCGGTGGTGTAGCGGAAGGCGCCGCTGCTCTGCAGCAGCCAATCCATCACCGCTTCCTCGCCCGCCAGAAAGGCCCCGCCACTGCCGAAGGCCTTGCCGAAGGTGCCGCTGATCAGGCGATGCCGTTGATGCCATGGCCGAGGCCGCGGCCGCCGGGGCCCAGCACCCCCAGCGCGTGGGCCTCATCGAGCAGCAGGGCGGCTCCGGAGCGTTCGCAGAGGTGGGCCAGGCGCGCCACATCCGGGCTGGTGCCCTGCATCGAGAACAGCCCTTCGCTGATAACCAGCAGCCGCTGGTCCGGTCGCCGCCGCCGGGCGGCCTGCAGCTTCTGCTCGAGGTGATGCAGGTCGTTGTGATGGAAGCGCTGCAGCCCGGCCCCGCTGGCCCGCACGCCGACCAGCAGTGAGTGATGGATCAGTCGGTCGGCCAGCACCAGGCTGTGGCGATCGGCCAGGCCGCACACCGCTGCCAGATTGGCCTGGAAACCGCTGGAAAACAGCAGCACCCGTTCGCGCCCCAGCCAGATCGCCAGCGCCGCTTCCAGGTCGGCATGCACCGGCCGGCCGCCGCTCACCAGGCGCGAGGCACCGGCTCCCACCCCCTCAGTGGCTGCCGCGGCCTGCGCGGCAGCCACCACGGCCGGATGGCGGCTGAAACCGAGATAGTCATTGCTGGCCAGATCCAGCAGGGCACCGTGCGAGGCCTGCAGCGTGGCCGGCGCCTCAACCGGGGCGTAGCTGCGCAGCTGGCGCCGGCGTTGCGGTGGGATCGCCTGCAGCTGACGGTGGAGAGCCTCGCGCCAGGATGCGGTGCCGTCGTCGGTGGCCATGGCCCGGGGTTCTCTGAGGCGCCNGGGGTCGCTTGAGCTGCATCATCGCCTTCCGGGCAGCCGGAGCCGGCGACCCATAGGATGCGCAGATGAGCCAACCCCGCCAGCAGCGTGGCTGAGTCGCCGGATCTGGCCCTGGATCTGCCGACGCTGTTCCCCTTCTCCCTCGATCCCTTCCAGCTCGAGGCGATCGACGCACTCAACCAGGGCCACTCGGTGGTGGTGAGTGCCCCCACGGGCTCGGGCAAGACCCTGGTGGGCGAGTACGCCATTCACCGGGCTCTGGCCCATGGCCGCAAGGTCTTCTACACCACGCCGCTGAAGGCCCTCAGCAACCAGAAGCTGCGCGATTTCCGCGACCAGTTCGGCGCCGAGCGGGTGGGCCTGCTCACGGGTGATCTGAGCCTCAACCGCGANGCCCAGGTGGTGGTGATGACCACCGAGATCTTCCGCAACATGCTCTATGCGGAGATCGACCACCCCGACGACGATCCCCTCGCCGATGTGGAGGCGGTGGTGCTCGATGAGTGCCACTACATGAACGATTCCCAGCGCGGCACCGTCTGGGAGGAATCGATCATCCACTGCCCGTCTTCGGTGCAGCTCGTGGCCCTCTCGGCCACCGTGGCGAACGCCGGTCAGCTCACCGACTGGATCGAGGCGGTGCATGGTCCGACCCGCCTGGTGCACAGCGACCACAGGCCGGTGCCGCTCGCGTTCAGCTTCTGCAGCGCCAAGGGCCTCCACCCCCTGCTCAACGAGGAGGGCACCGCGCTGCACCCCAACTGCAAGGTGTGGCGGGCACCCAAGGGGAACCGTCGCAAGGGCCCGAAGACGCCCAAGNCCCCCCAGCCCGAGCCGCCACCGCTGGCCTTCGTGATCGCTCAGATGGCCGAGCGCCAGATGCTGCCGGCCATTTATTTCATCTTCAGCCGTCGTGGCTGCGACAAGGGGGTGCGGGATCTGGGCAGGCTCTGCCTGGTCAATCCCCAGGAGCAGGCGCGGATCCAGGCGCGCCTGGAGGCCTTCCAGGCGGTGAGTCCGGAGGCGGTGCGGGACGGGCACGTCGATCTGCTGCTGCGCGGCATCGCCTCGCACCACGCCGGTGTTCTGCCGGCCTGGAAGGAGCTGATCGAGGATCTCTTCCAGCAGGGTCTGATCAAGGTGGTGTTCGCCACCGAGACCCTGGCCGCCGGCATCAACATGCCGGCCCGCAGCACCGTGATCTCGGCCCTCTCGAAGCGCACCGAGCGAGGGCACCGGCCGCTGATGGGCAGCGAGTTCCTCCAGATGGCCGGGCGGGCGGGTCGGCGTGGTCTGGATTCCCAGGGGTATGTGGTCACGGTGCAGAGCCGCTTCGAGGGGGTGCGCGAGGCCGGTCAGCTGGCCCTGGCGCCCGCCGATCCGCTGGTGAGCCAGTTCACACCGAGCTACGGCATGGTGCTCAACCTGCTGCAGCGCTACGACCTGGCCAAGGCCAGGGAGCTGGTGGAGCGCAGCTTCGGCCGCTATCTGGCCACGCTGGATCTGGCCGAGGATCAGGCCGCCATCGCTGCGCTGCAGGGGCAGCTGGAGGCGCTCCAGAGCGGGCTTGGCGAGGGTTCCGGCGAGGTGCCCTGGGAACTGTTCGATGCCTACGAGAAGCAGCGCGGCCGCCTGCGCGAGGAGCGGCGTCTGCTGCGCACCCTGCAGCATCAGGCCGAGGAGACCGTGGCCCACGAGCTCANCCTCGNCCTGCAGTTCGCCAGCGANGGTTCGCTGCTGAGCCTGAAGGCGCCGGNCCTGCGGGGCNGATCANCCCGGCCGTGCTGGTGGAGAAGGTGCAGGGGCCCGGTCAGTTCCCCCTGCTCAAGTGCCTCACCGATCAGAACCTCTGGATCCTGGTGCCCTGCAGTGCCGTGGTGAGCCTGCACGCCGAGCTCAGCTGCCTGCAGGTGAGCCAGCTCGAGGTGCCGCCGCTGCAGCGCAGCGGCGAGCACCACCATGGCGACCAGGCCAGCGGGGGGCTGGCCCTGGCGGTGGCGTCGATGGCCAGTCGCCACGACATGGCCACGCCGCAGTACGACCTGGCCGGCGAGGTGCAGACCCAGGCCGCTCTGGTGCACCAGCTGGAGGCGGAGCTCGAGGGTCACCCCGCCCACCGCTGGGGGGAGCGCAAGCAACTCAAGAAGCACCGGCGCCGCATGGAGGAGCTGGCTGCCGAGATCGAGGAGCGCCAGCGGCTGCTGCACTTCCGCGCCAACCGCCACTGGGACACCTTCCTGGCCCTGATCGACGTGCTGCGCCACTTCGGCGCCCTGGCCGGTGACGACGGGCTCGATCCCACCGAGGTGGGCCGCACCGTGGCGGCGTTGCGCGGCGACAACGAGCTCTGGCTGGGGCTGGCGCTGATGAGCGGTCATCTCGACGCGCTCGCCCCCGCTGAACTCGCCGCGGTCCTCGAGGCGGTCTCCACCGAGGTGAACCGGCCCGATCTCTGGTGCGCCTGGTCGCCGCCGCCGGCCGTGGAGGAGGCGATGCACGACCTGCGCAGCCTGCGCCGCCAGCTGGGCCGTCAGCAGGAACTGGCCCGGGTCGTCTTCCCGATCTGGTGGGAGCCGGAGCTCACCGGCCTGGTGCATGCCTGGGCCCGCGGCGCCAGCTGGAGCGAGGTGATCGCCAACACATCACTCGATGAGGGCGATGTGGTGCGGGTGCTGCGTCGCACCGTGGATCTGCTGGCCCAGATCCCCTATGCCGAGGCCGTGAGCCAGCAGCTGCGCGACAAGGCCCGCCGGGCGCTGGCGGCCATCAACCGATTCCCGGTCTGCGAACTGGAGGATCTGGTGCCGGCAGCCCCAGCCGGCGACGATCGGCAGGACCTGCCCGATCCACCGGCTTTCGCCAGTCCTCACAGTGACCTGGTGAGCTGAGCCCGGCATCAGGCGCTGAGGCCGGCCTGCCACCGCAGCCGAGTCCTCAACCGGAACACCCCCAGTCTGCCCAAGGTCTGCTAAGAGAGGTCAGCTGGGTCAGGATCGGTGGCGCGGATCTGGATCCTCGACGACGACCAAGAGCTCTGCCGGCTGGTGGAGGAGGTTCTGGTCGACTGCGGCTGGCAGGTGAGCTGCTTCAACGAGCCCGGCAGCCTCGAGGATGCCCTCGAGAGCGGCTCCCCCGACCTGCTGGTGCTCGACCAGATGCTGCCGCAGAAGCCCGGCACCCAGGTGCTGGCCAACCTGCGCCAGGCGGGGCACCGCTTTCCGGTGCTGATGCTCTCCGCCCTGGGGGAGCCCGCCGATCGGGTGCAGGGTCTGGAGGTGGGGGCCGACGACTACCTGGCCAAGCCGTTTCTGCCGCGGGAGCTCCAACTGCGTCTGACCAACCTGCTGCGTGCCGCGGAGGGAGGCCGCGCCGACCTCCGTCGCCAGCACGCCTACCGCATCGGTGAACTGCAGTTCCATCCCTCCGAACAGCTCGTGACCGCTGCCGATGGCCGTTCGGAGCGGCTCAGTCGCGGTGAAACGGCGTTGCTGCTGGCCTTCTGTCAGGCCCCCAGTCTGGTGCTCAGCCGGGAGCAGCTCGCCCAGGCCTGCGGCACCCTGGTGGAGCCGGGCCAGAGCCGCACCCTGGATGTGCGCATCTCCAAGCTGCGGCGCCTGCTGGAGCGGCTNNNCAGCAGCAGCGGCGACGCAGGTNNGGGCGTGCCGCCGCAGCCCCGATCGAGGCGGTGNNGGGGGCGAGGCTACCGGCTCGGGATCTCGGCGGTGGAGTCACTGCCCGCGTGAGCTGGTGGAACCCTGGCAGCGATCGCCCGCTGCGTTTCTCCGGCCGTGACTGGCTGCAGCTGCTCGTCTTCTGGCTGCTCGGCGGCGCCGTCTCTTTCCTGGTGGCCTTCCTGGCCCTGCAGCGTCTGATGGAGCCGGCCCTGATTCAGTCGCTCACGGAGCGGATCATTCGTCAGGTGGAGCTCACCGAGGCATTGCTCCGCTTCGAGACCGCTCGGGATCTGCCCAAGGGCGTGACGGTGCGAGAGACGCCTCGGGACGCGCTGCTGCCGGGCTCCGCTCCTCTGACGAGCCGCTTTGATCGGTCCCTGCAACGCAACCTGCGTGACCAGCACGGGATCGAGCGGCGGCTGCTCAGAGATGAGGCACCCCTGCAGCATGTGCTGGGTGGCTACTGGGTGGCGCTTGCCGGTCGGCCGGCGGACCGCTCTCAGATCTGGCTCTACGTTCCTTCGAGCTTCTCCAGCCTGCCGTTCTTCTGGCCCCTGGTGCGCAGCATCACCTTCATCGGTGGTGGGGTGGTGGGTCTGCTGCTGTTTCTTCAGCTGCGGGTGGAGCTGCCGCTGCGGCGACTGCTGGCGGCTCTGCCGGAGGCCTCACCCCACGATGACAGCCTGCCGCTGGTGCCGGAGCAGGGCCTGCTGACGGTCAGGAGCCTCGCCCGTGGCATCAATCAGCTGATCGAGCAGCACAACGGTCGGGCAGCGTCTAGGCGCGATCTGCTGCGGGGCCTGGTCCACGATCTGCGCAGTCCGCTCAGCCGCCTGGTGCTGCGCAGCCAGCTGCTCCAGCAGCGGGGAGAGCCGGAGGACAGGCGCCAGATCCTGGTGGGTGTCGAGAGCGATCTGGATCAGCTGGCTGCCCTGGCCGACCAGCTCGCCGCCCTGGCCAGCCAGGACGATCCCGGGGCGGGGGCCAGCTGCTTCAGCCTCGATGAGATCTGCGCCCGCATCGCCCAGAGCTATCCCCCTGGTGCCGTGCGGCTGCAGGTGCCGCGATTGCTGGTGCGGCTCAATCAGGAGATGCTGCAGCGGAGCCTGATCAATCTGATCGACAACGGCCTGGAGTATGGCGCCGCGCCGGTCGTGATCCGGGCCCAGGCGCGACGTTCACCCCGCCTTGAGCTTCTGGTCGACGACCACGGTCTCGGCCTCCCCGACTACCAGGCGGCCGCCACTGGTCTGCTGCCGCGTTCCGATGATCGCCAGCGCAGCCGCCATCGGGGCCTGGGCCTGGCGATCGTGCAGCGCTTCTGCCGCGACCATGGCGGAACGCTGCGGCTGCTGCCCGCCCCCTGCGGTGGGTTGCGCGTCAGCCTGATGCTGCCGCGGGCCCTGCAGGTCGAGATCTGAGCCGCGGGCCTGCGCGCCGCTCAGATCGCGTAGAACTCGCGATACCAGGCCACGAACCGGGCCACGCCCTCGCGCACCGACGTGTCGGGCCGGAACCCCGTCCAGGCTTCCAGGGCGGAGGTGTCGGCCGCAGTGGCGGGAACATCGCCGGGCTGCATCGGCAGGAACTGCTTCTGGGCCGTCATCCCCAGCGCCAGCTCGATCGCCTCGATGTAGTCCATCAGGGGCGTGGGGTTGGAATTGCCGATGTTGAACACCCGGTGCGGCGCCCAGCTGGTCGCGGGGTCGGGATGGGCCGGGTCGAAACNGGGGTCTGGCTGGGCCGGCTTGTCGAGCACGCGGATGAGGCTCTCGATGATGTCGTCGACATAGGTGAAGTCGCGCACCATCCGCCCGTTGTTGAACACCTGGATCGGCCGGNCCTCCAGCATTGCCTTGGTGAACAGGAACAGGGCCATGTCAGGTCGTCCCCACGGTCCGTACACCGTGAAGAAGCGAAGGCCCGTGGCCGGCAGGCCGTGGAGGTGGCTGTAGGTGTGGGCCATCAGCTCGTTGGCCTTCTTGCTGGCGGCATAGAGGCTCACGGGGTGGTCCACGCCCCGGTGCTCGGAGAACGGCAGGTTGGTGTTGCCTCCGTACACCGAACTGCTGCTGGCGTACACCAGATGCTCGATGCCGTGCAGGCGGCAGCCTTCGAGGATGTGGCCGAAGCCCACCAGGTTGGCCTGGATGTAGGCGGCCGGGTTCTCGATCGAGTAGCGAACGCCGGCCTGGGCCGCCAGGTTCACCACCCGGGAGGGACGATGCTGCGCGAAGGTCGAGGCCACCGCAGCCCCATCCTCCAGATCCGCCTCGATCAGCTGAAACGGGGTGCCCGTCTCGGCGGCGCAGCGCTGCAGGCGCTCCAGGCGGGCACGCTTGAGGGCCGGGTCGTAGTAGGGGTTGAGGTTGTCGAAGCCGAGCACCGCCGTGCCCCGCTCCAGAAGGCGGCGACTGAGGTGGTAGCCGATGAAGCCGGCGGCGCCGGTGACAAGAACGGTCATGACTCCATGCTCCTCCCCGCCGTGGTCGGGATCCCGCTCACATCCCTGCTCAGATCCCCAGCCGCTGCCAGATCACGCCCAGGTTGGCCTGATGCACCTCGGTGGCGAAGCAATCGGCGAGCTGCAGGGGGCTGAGGCGACCGGTCACATCCGGGTCCGCCTCCAGGTTGGCGCGGAAGTCACCGCCGGCGGTGTTCCAGGCGGTGTGGGCGTTGCGCTGCACGATCCGATAGGCCTCTTCGCGGCTGATGCCGGCCTCGACGAGGGCCAGCAGCACCCGCTGGCTGAACACCACGCCCCCGTACACGTTCATGTTGCGGGCCATGTTGACGGGGTAGACGCCCAGACCCTTCACCACCTCGGTCATCTCCCGCAGCATGAAGTGCAGGGTCACCGAGCAGTCGGGCAGCATCATCCGCTCCACCGAGCTGTGGCTGATGTCGCGCTCGTGCCAGAGGGCGCAGTTCTCCAGCGCCGCCACCACGTAGCTGCGCAGCACCCGGGCCAGGCCGCTGATGCGTTCGCTGCGGATCGGGTTGCGCTTGTGGGGCATGGCCGAGCTGCCCTTCTGACCCTTGGCGAAGTTCTCCTCCACCTCCAGCACGTCGGTGCGCTGCAGGTTGCGGATCTCGGTGGAGAAGCGCTCCAGAGCCGCGCCCACCAGCGCGAGGGTCTGCACGTATTCGGCATGGCGATCGCGGGCGATCACCTGGGTGCTGGCCGTGTCGGGCACCAGGCCGAGCCTGGCGCAGGCGATCTCCTCCACGCGCGGGTCGGTGTTGGCGTAGGTGCCCATGGCGCCGCTGATCTGGCCCACGCTCACCACCCGTTCCAGCCGCTCGAGCCGCTCGCGGTTGCGTTCCACCTCGGCCAGCCAGCCGGCCAGCTTGAAGCCGAAGGTGATCGGCTCGCCGTGGATGGCGTGGCTGCGGCCGATCATCACCGTGGTCTTGTGGTCGCGGGCCAGCTCGCGGATGGCGTCGGCCAGCCTGTCGAGCTCAGCGCGCAGCAGCCGCACCGAGGCTTTCAGCTGCAGGGCCAGGCCGGTGTCGAGCACATCCGAGCTGGTCATGCCCACGTGGATGTGGCGCCCCGCATCGCCCACGTGCTCGTTCACGTTGGTGAGGAAGGCGATCACGTCGTGCCGCACCTCGGCCTCGATCTCGAGGATGCGCTCCACCGAGAAGCTGGCCTTCTGCTTGATCGTGGCCACGGCTTCGGCCGGCACCCGGCCCAGTTCGGCGTTGGCCTCGGTGGCGGCGATCTCCACATCCAGCCAGCTCTGGAACTTGGCCTGCTCGCTCCAGATGGCGCCCATCTCGGGCAGGGTGTAACGCTCGATCAAGGCCGCCGCGGGCTCACATCCAGACCAATGTATGGGGCGTCGGGATCGGCCCCGAACACACTCAGGCGGCGCGGCTCAGGCGCTGCGCAGGCGTTTGTGTTCCACCTCCCACTGCACCAGCGATCCCCAGGCCTGCTGGCGCACCCAGCAGCGGCCGCCGCGGCACTGAATCAGCTGGAAAGGGGGCAGATCGGAGGGCTGATTGCGGAGACGAACGAAGCTTCCGGGCTGCAGCAGTTCCAGCACGTTGGATGCTGCGGGAGCAGGGGAGCCAGGGGCGCGACTGCGGGCCAAGCTGGGTCAGGGAGCTGTCGTTGGCGCCATCCTCCGGCCGGTCCCGGGCCGGGCCGAACATCGTTGGAGTTTGTTCCGATTCCTGTGTGGTTTGATCACAACCCCGATCCGTCTGCGGAGGCGGCCTGAATGGCGTCGCGGCAGCGCCTGGACCTGGAGTTGGTGGCCCGGGGGCTTGCGGACAGCAGGCAGCAGGCCCAGCAGCTGATCCGCGCCGGGAGGGTGCGGAGCGGCGAGCACATCCTCGACAAGCCCGGCGCCGCCGTGANCCCGGAGCAGAACCTCGAGGTCCAGCTGCCGCCCCGCTTCGTCTCGCGCGGGGGAGAGAAGCTGGCCGGTGCCCTGGCGGCATTCCCGATCGCCGTGCAGGGCCGGGTGTGTCTCGATGGTGGCATCTCCACCGGTGGCTTCACCGATTGCCTCTTGCAGCACGAAGCCGCGCGCGTCTACGGCATCGACGTGGGCTACGGCCAGACTGCCTGGGCCCTGCGGTGCGACCCCAGGGTGGTGCTGCGCGAGCGCACCAACCTGCGCCATCTCAAGCCCGAGCAGCTCTACGGGCCGGATGACCCCTGGCCTGATCTGGCTGTGGCCGATGTGTCGTTCATTTCCCTCGCTCTGGTCCTGCCGGCCCTGCTGGGCCTGCTGGTGCCACAGGGGGCAGTGGATCTGGTGCTGCTGGTGAAGCCCCAGTTCGAGGTAGGCAGAACCCGGGTGGGAAAGGGAGGCGTGGTGCGCGATCCGGCGGCCCAGGTCGATGCGATCAACGGTGTGATCGGTGCGGCTGCTGGCCTGGGCCTGGCGGCCTGCGGACTTGTGGCTTCGCCGATCACCGGGCCGGCCGGCAACCGCGAATTCCTGCTCTGGCTGAGGCGATCTGCCGGGGAGGGCCCCGCATCCGAAGCCACCCTGCCGCCAGAGCAGGTGGTTCAGCTGGTGGCCCAGACGCCGGCCGGCCGCGGCGGCTGAATCACTCAGATGGCGCCGCTGTCGCGGTCGCCGGTGCGGATCCGGATCACCGAGTCGATCGTGCTCACGAAGATCTTGCCGTCACCGATCTCGCCGGTTCGGGCGGCGTCCTGAATGGCATTGATCACGGTGTCGACCTGGCCGTCGTCGACCACGATCTCGAGCTTGAGCTTCTGGAGGAACTCGACGGTGAACTCCGAGCCGCGATAGCGCTCCACCTGACCCTTCTGCCGCCCGAAGCCCCGGACCTCACTCACGGTCATGCCCACGATGCCCGCATTCACCAGCGCGATCTTGACGTCCTCGAGCTTGAAGGGACGAATGATGGCCTCGACNTTTTTCATGGCAGCTGCTGAGCTGATGGAGATGGGCTGTAGTGGAGTCTCTCAGGTGATCCCGCAGCGGTGGTGGCTCACCAGCCAAGCGAGACGGTCCCATTAGGCCTGAGCCCGGTGGGCTCCGTCGTAGCGGTTGCTACCTGGAGTGTGCTCCCTAGCATCGCGCTTTGGCCTGATCGCCGCCCATGGCCMMCCACCCCCAGTTCCCCCCCAGCGCCACAGACCAGACCCGCACCCCGCTGTACGGCGAGCGGGCGATCGCCACGGCCGAGTTGATCTGCTTCGACAATCCGCGGCCGGGGCGGCCCTACGAGATCGCCATCACCCTGCCCGAGTTCACCTGCACGTGCCCCTTTTCCGGATATCCGGACTTCGCCACACTCCGGCTGGTCTATCAACCCGGTCCGCGGGTCATGGAGCTCAAGGCGATCAAGCTCTATATCAACAGCTATCGCGACCGTTCCATCTCCCACGAGGAGGCGGCCAACCGCATCCTCGACGATTTCGTCGCCGCCAGCGATCCGGTGTGGATGCAGCTCGAGGCCGACTTCAACCCGCGTGGCAATGTGCACACCGTGGTGCGGGTCAGCCACGGCAGCCGTCAACCCTGCTGAGCCATCCCTCTCAGAGTTCGGCCAGCAGGGCCGGCAGCTCGCGGGCGAACGCGGTGAGGTTGCGGTTGCAGAGGCCGGCCACATGCAGCCGGCCGGCTTCCACCACCGCCCAGATCTGGCGGGTGGCGATCAGGCTCAGTCCGCCGCCCAGCAGGGCGATGGCGAAGCCCGCGTAGACCAGGGGCACGCCCGGGTCCCGCTTGAGCAGAATGCCGCTGGCCGGCAGCACTCTCGCCACCCGCAGGGGCAGGCTCTTGACCTCCCGGGGTTCGCCGCCCACCGGCAGCTGGGCCAGCAGCTGGCCGTCAGGGCCATACACATCCACCGGACCCTGCTCGCTGGTGAGGCTGAGCAGCACCGGCTCGCTGCCGTCGGGACGGGTGGGCAGCACCAGGCCCCACACCTGCTCACCCAGCTGCGGGAACGGCTGGAGCGGCAGCTGCAGCACCGGGCTGCGGCCCAGTTGCACGTCGATCGCCGCCAGGGCCCAGTCGGCCTGGTACAGGGTGATGCCCCGGAATCGCAGCGGATGGTTGACGCTGATCTCGCCCTCGCGGAGCACGGCGGTGTCGGGGCCGCCGTCGCCCTCCAGCAGCCGCAGCTGCGACCTGAACTGCTCCGGCCGGCCGGCGGGATCGCGCTCCACCGCGAAGCGATCGAGGGCCACCGTGAGCTGGCTGTGGCCGCGACTGTCGAGCAGTTCCAGGCGGCGGCCCGGAGCCAGGAACTGCTCCTGCCGCTGTCCGGCGAGGGATCCCCAGGCCGCTCCCAGCATCAGCACCACCAGGCCGGCATGCACCAGCAGGGGNCCCACCCGTCCCAGCAGGCCCCAGCGGGCCGCCAGCCGGGGCGGGCCTGCGGCCTTGGCAGTGCCGCANGGGGTGCCAGCGTCACTCACCGCCGGACGCTGAATCTGCCACCCCCGCGCCCGCAGGTGTCGCTCGAGAGCCTCCAGCAGCTGCTCGGCATCGCTGCCGCCCTCGCTGGCGGGCACGGTTTCGGCCACGCTCAACTTGCTGAGCTGTCGGGCTGAGCGGTAGTCGATCCACCGCAGGGCGGCCTGCAGAGCCGGCCACTGGCGTCGCCAGCTGCAGAGGATCAGGCCAGAGCCAGCCANCCCAGCAGTGCCAGGAACCAGCCGCTCGAATACACATGGTCCAGCTGCAGGGTCAGCAGCCCGTCGGCGTGCAGCAGCCCCAGCCAGGGACTGGGATCGTAGAGCCGGTGGTACAGCTCCTCCGGTTCGCGCTGCGGGATCGCTGTGCCGATGCCACTGGCCACTGCGATCAGCACCAGCAGAAGGATCGCCAGGCGCAGGTCGGAGACCCAGGCAGCCAGGCGGGTGAGCGGGGTGGGTAACCGCAAGGGGGAGGAGGAAGGCACGCTCACCGTCAGCTGAAGCGGGTCACCAGCGTCAGCACCCCCGTGGTCACCAGCACCACGCCGCTGATCGGAGGCACCCATTGACCCACCGCCCGCAGCCGCAACAGGCCCGGCAGCCAGGCCGCTGCGGTGCCGGCCAGCAGCAGCGGCATCACCTGACCGGCACCGAAGCTGGTGAGCAGCAGCATGCCCACCAGGGGCCTGCCGTTCTGCGCCATCCACCCCAACAGCACCGCCAGCACGGGCGTGGTGCAGGGCGTGGCGGCCAGTCCGAAGGCCAGGCCAGCCGCCAGCGGTGCCAGCGGTGCCGGTACCCTGCGACGCCAGAGTTCAGGATCTGGGCCTGCCGGCAGCGGCAGGCGCAGCAGCCCCAGCAGGTTGAGACCCATCACCAGGGCGAGCAGCGCCACCAGGGTGGGGATCAGGCCCGGGACCTGGCCATAGAGACGACCCAGCACAGAACTGGCCAGCCCCAGCAGTACAAGGGCGGCCACGATGCCACCGGCAAAGCTGACGCTGCGGAGCCAAGGCCTGTGGGAGCTCGCTCCCTGCTGCTGACCGCTGAAGCCGGCCAGGTAGGCCANGGTCACCGGCAGCAGAGACAGCGAGCATGGGCCCAGGCTGGTGAGCAGACCGCCGGCGAAGACCACCGCCAGGGTGGCAGGGCCGGGTGCCGCCAGGGAGGTCTGCAGCAGCGCCTCACTGCTGCGGGCCCAATCGACGCCCCGATCAAGCAGAAGGGCCCCAAGGGTGAGCATCCTTGCAGCCTATCCGGCTATCGGCTGGCCGGGGTGGCTTCGTGGCCGGCATGCCGCCGCTGGCGGCGGGGCTGGTCGCTCAGACCGGCACCCTCGAGGGAGCAGCGGATCAGCAGGCCGCAGACGAGCAGGCTGGCCATCAGGGAGTTGCCTCCGTAGCTGATCAGCGGCAGCGGCAGACCGGTGGTGGGCATGGCCCCGCTGGCCACGGCGATGTTGAGGATCGACTGCCCCACCAGCAGGGTGGTGCTGCCGATGGCGACCAGTCGCTGCTGGTTGCTGCGGCAGCTGAGGGCCACCCTCAGGCCCACGAATCCGAACAGCAGCAGGAACACCAGCAGGGCAAGCGAGCCCACGAAGCCGAACTCCTCGGCGAACACCGCGAAGATGAAATCGGTGCTCTGGATGGGCAGGTACTGCAGCTTCTGGGTGGAGAGGCCATACCCCTCGCCGAGCAGGNCTCCCGAGCCGATCGCCATCAGGCTCTGCACCAGCTGGTACCCGTCACCCTGGGCATCGTGCCAGGGGTTGAGGAAGGAGATCACCCGCAGGCGCTGGTAGTCGTTGTGAAGGATGCTCAGTGTGCCGAGCAGGCCACCCCCACCGGCTGCCCCCAGCAGCAGTGGCAGCTGCACCCCGCCGGCCAGGGCCATCAGCCACAGCAGCAAGCCGTTGAGGGCAGCGGTGCTGAGATTGGGCTGCTTGAGAATCAGCAGGATCAGCGCGCCGAAAANCCCCAGCCAGAGCAGNTTCTGATCGAAGCCGCTCCGCTTCCAGTGGGCGAAGANGGCTGCGCCCTGAAGGACCACGAACGGTTTGACCAGTTCCGAGGGTTGCAGCTGAATGGGGCCGAGCACCAGCCAGCGGCTGGCTCCGTTCACGGTGCTGCCCATCACGAGGGTGGCCGCCACCAGCAGGCATCCCACCAACAGAGCCATCGGGGCCAGGTGCATCCAGCGGCGCAGGCTGTTCCGGATTCCCAGCCACAGAAGGCCCCAGCTGGCCACCATCCAGATCAGCTGGCGCTTCACGTAGAAGGCGCCATCGCCCATCTCCCGCTCGGCCACCCACCAGCTGGCGGACCCAAGCACCAACAGGCCGATCACGCTCCAGAGGGCCACCAGAACCAGGAGCAGGCGTGCCTCGGCCGGCCAGGCCTGCAGAGGCAGGGGAAGCCAGCCGCCTCGTGAATGACGCTGCTCCGTGGCCTTGATGCTCGCCTGATCACGAGAGCGTCCCCGGGCACGGGGATGGTTGGAGAGGGCGATGGGGGGCGGCAAGAGCGCGCGGGCCTAGACCCGGAGCAGCGAGCCCCCATTCAGCCGTGAGCCGGGTCGNCNTGTCGAGTCCTGGGCAACAAATTCAGCGGGTCAGCGACAGAGCACCAACAAAAAAGCCCGGCAGCGGGCCGGGCAGAGAACGATCAGGTATCTGCAGGCTCAGTTGCCCACATTGCGCTGAGGGCGTCCCGTGGCCAGTTCGACCCTCAGGATCCTGCCGCCCTGCTTCATGATTCGCTGCTGCTCAGCGAACCAGCTCTCAAAAGGCACCCACTTGGTGAAGAAGGTGTTCTGCAGTTCCCTCTGCGTCCGCGATTTCTCGGGACAGGGGATGCAGGCCGTGATCTTGAAGAGGCGCATCAGTTGCCCAGGCCGGAGCAGATGTAATCGAAGTAAACGGCCATTTCACGACCAGCGTCAGGACCAACCAGTCCGGCGGTGACCTCTTTCATGGCTTGAATCGACTGGACCGTGGCGCCGATCGGCACACCCAGGGAGTTGTAGGTCTCCTTGAGACCGTTCAGAACCCGCTCGTCGAGGATGGAGGTGTCACCCGCCAGCATGGCGTAGGTGGCGTAGCGGAGGTAGTAATCGAGGTCGCGGATGCACGCCGCGTAGCGACGGCAGGTGTACATGTTGCCGCCTGGACGGGTGATGTCCGAGTAGAGCAGAGCCTTGGCGACNGCCTCCTTGATGATCGTGGAGGCATTGGCGCTGATCGTGGCGGCAGCGCGAACGCGCAGTTCACCGCTGGCGAAGTACTGCTCGAGGCGACCCATGGAGGAGCCGTCGAGATACAGGCCCTGAACGTCGGCCTGGTTGATGACGTTGGTGATCGCGTCTTGCATGAATCCGGCTGGGGTGGCGGGGATGATGAGGTGGAAGCAGCCTCAGGAGAGGGCGCCGACGACGTAGTNGAAGTAGAAGCCGGCCTCTTCGGCGTCGGAGCCGGTGAGCAGGCCCATGGCGGCGTTCTTCATCTCCCGCACCGACTCGGCCATGGCGTCGAGGGGCACGCCGAGGGAGCGGTACATCTCCTTGGCGCCGATGATGCCGATCTCCTCGATCGGGGTCACATCTCCGGCGATGATCCCGTAGGTGACCAGGCGGAGGTAGTAGTCCATGTCGCGCAGGCATGACGCGGTCATCTCCTCGCCGTAGGCACTGCCGCCGGGGGAGATCACGTCAGGGCGCTTCTGGAACAGGCGCCGCCTGCGGTCTTGACGATGCGCTCACGGCTTTCGCTGAGAACCTGAGCAACGCGAAGCGCCGCTGGCCCGCGGCCACGAACGACTTGATCTGGTCGAGTTCGCCAGGGCTGAGGTAGCGGGCTTCGCGTCCGCGTTGATGATCGAGTTGGAGACGATGCTCATGCAGTTCTGCCTCGAAACAAGCGGCCGCCTTGACGGAGACCGGTATCCGGTGGGTAAGGGAGCGGTCGACAGGTGCCGATCGCCGCATCATTCTGTGCCAGCGCCTGTCGGCGCCTCGGTCTGCGGTAACAGTTCTTCATGGCGCATCTGGCTGGCAGACCCCTTGGGCCGCAAGGGGTCTCAAGGATGTTGCTGACAGCAACAGGGTGCAGCAATTGTTAATCTCCTGATCGCTCTGATCAACCTGTTCGCCCGAGTTCGAGGTCTGTATCTTTCACTTTGAAAGATAGTAAATGCCACAAAACCTCCCGGATGCCGATCCGGGAGGCTCAGGGAGAGGGGGCACCCCGTGTGCTGGTGCTGCCGGTTGTGTGGTCTGCTGCGGATCAGACGGCGCCGCGTGGTGAAGGGGTGAGACCGGCGTTGCCCGCATAGAGGGCAGCGGTTCGGTTCACCGTGGCCAGAGGAAGCCCGTCGGCGGTGGCCATGCCCCGCAGATAGGGCACGGTGTCCTGCCCGAACACCTGTGAAGATTCGCTGCTGTTCAGCAGGTGCTCCACGGCCGCTAACTGGCCTTTGCCGGTCCGGGTAGCCAGGAAGCGGCTGGCTTCGTGGGGCTGGGCGGCGCGTCCCAGCAAGGCCAGATGAGCCGCATTGGCTGCTCTCAGCGGCGCGAGGCGGCTGAGGCGCTGCTGGAACAGTTCACTGACGGCAACGACAGCCACGAATTCAGACACGGTGAGCTGGCCGTTGCGGAACTGGGATTCGCTGTCGGTGAGCCGCTCAGCGGCGAGGACGGAGCGGCCGAGCAGTTGGCGGTAGACCGCATCGATCGCTTCGCGCACCTGGGATTCACTTGGATCACGCGGCAGTTGCACAGGCCTGCCCAGGCTCTGACGACGCTTGAATCCCTGGGGCTGGCCGGTCTTGAGAGCCTGGACCATCGCGGCTCCCGGCGGGCGGACCGGGCCGCTCAGCACGCCGCTGCTGACGCTCTTGCTCCAGCCACCCGGGACAGGACTGGGAAGCCCGATGCTACCCAACCCGGGGCGAGGGGCTCCCGGGGCAAAACCGGTGCTCACCCCGGTCGGGCGCCAGCGGCGGCTCGGGGCCGGGGCGCTGCGGATGCTTGCCGGCCCCTGCGGCGTCTGGCTGGAGCTGGCCACCGCCTCGCCGCCGGCGATCTTCGCGCTCCAGCCACCGCGGATCACTTGGCGGCCGCCCGGCAGGTTGCGCGGCGTCAGGGAACCGGCGCCACGGAACTGCGATGGCGGGGTGACCTCGGGGCGCTTGGCGCCGCCCGGCTCGGTGTAGGCGGCGGCATTGAAGGCGCGTCGCAGGGACGGCACCTGGCGGGCGTTGCGGTCGGCCGGGGTGATGAAGCGCTCATAGGGAACGGTGTCTTCGCCGAAGCACTCGTTGTATTCACGGCTGTTGATCATACGATCCACCACTCCGTAGAAACCCTGCCGGGCTGCCGTATCGAAGTACGCGTCAATCTCCCAGCGACCGAAGCTGGGCCGGCCGAGGATGCGGCGATGCATCACTTCGATCGCCTTGGTGATGTAGAGGCCGCTCCAGTAGCGCCGGCGGAACGCCTCGCTGCGAGCCACCTGGCGCACGAATTCGCGCAGGCTGATGTCGCCGTTCTCGAGCTTGATCTCCTCCACCTTGTTGCGCTCACCGGCATAGCCCGCATTGCCGAGGATCTGCACATACACGGCGTTGATCACCGCCTGGGTTGTGCTCTCGGTGCCGCGCACGCTCGGCTGACCGCCGCGCCTTGGCACAGAACTGCCGCCGGTGGCGATCTGCTGCAGACGCATCACCTTCGGTCCGACCCGCCGCGGGCTTGCCTGCCGGAACTGGGGGCTGTCCATCTGCCCCGGCTGACGCAGGCCGTTGCTGATCAGGATGCGGCGGCTGTCGTAGCTGAAGGGTGCCGGCCGGGTGGCCACATTGGCCGTGCCGGAGGGGAAGATGGCCCCGTAGGTGAGTGCCAGGGGATCGTTGCCCCCTCCGTAGGGGTGCTGGTCGGGGAAGGCCTGCCGATAGGCGGCGTAGAGGGTGACGTACTGGGGTGCCCCCTCGAAAGGAGCACTGAAGCGGAACAGCTTGCGGTTGCTGCCCCAGCCGGCGCTCTCCTGGGCTTCCTCGCCCAGGTCGCGCAGGTAGGGAACGGTCTCCTCGCCGAACGCCCGGGCGTACTCCATCGAGTTGACCAGGGAGTCCACGAGGCCCTTGAGGCCCTGGGCCGAGACGATGTCGAAGTAGCGGGTGAATTCCTCGCGGGAGCTGATGCCACGGCCCAGGAAGTGGCGGAAGGCCAGTTCCACGACGCGGCTGTTCACGAAGCGGCCGTAGAACTGCTGCTGATACTCCTTGCTGTGCCCGAGGGCGCGGATGAATTCGCGCATCGAGATGTCGCCGCGTCGTACCTGGGTCGCTTCGACCGGGCAGGGCATCTGGCTGTAGGCCTTGGCGATGTCGCGCTCGAAGACCTGGCGATAGGCGGCGCGGATCACTTCGGCCTTCTGGGCTCCACTGAGCCGCGGTCGCATGATGAACCGCTGCCTGCCGTCGGCTGCCAGGGCATAGGTGGCGGGCAGTTGCAGACCCTGGTTGAGGGGGCTCCCAAGGCGCTGGCGGGCCGAGGGTGTGGGCACCTCCAGCTCGGCGATCAGCACGTTGAAGTAGTCGATCACCAGCTGGCGCATGCCGGGATCGTCCTTGCAGAGGTCCGCGGCTGCGGCGCGCATCTCCTGCAGAGCCACGTTGGTGGCGGCCAGGGAGCAGGCCTTCTCGAGGATGTCGCGCAGGCCGCGGGTGTTGACCACCAGGATGCTGGGATCGCCCGCCACCAGGGCGTACCCGACATAGCGCAGGAACCAGGCCAGGTCCCGGATCGACTTCTTCATCCGGGCCGTGCCATAGCGGGCCACCGAGATCGGGGCGAAGCCGGTGGGCAGCACGATCCGCACATCGGCATCACCGCCCGCCCCTTCGAGCAGACGGCTGATCAGGTTGCCGCGGCCCGTGCCGCCGCTGGTGCCGCTGAAGGTCTGCACCGAACGCTGGAAGGCGGCCTGGTCGGCGGCCAGCGGGGTGGCCTCGGCGTCCGCTGCCGGGGTCAGCGGCGCGTCGAGATAGGAGAGGGGAGTGCCGCCCGAGAAGATGCGACCGGCGGCTCGGGCCACGATCGCCTCGGCGTTGGCGCTGATGCGCCGGGCCGCCTCGACCCGCTTGCTGCCGCTCTGAAAGAAGGTGATCAGGCTGTCGAGTTCACCGCCATCAGGGAAGCGGTCCTGCTGCTCGGCCTGCCGGACGCTCGAGAGCGGCAGGGTGTCGTAGCGCTGCGGGGCGACCCTGGTGCTGCCGCTGCTGGCGGTCACGGTCATCGACGAGTGCAAGCCGGGCTGGGCCAACTTACGGCTCACGCCAGGGCCTGCCGGGGCGCCATGAACAAATGTTTGCAGCGTCTGCCCGGGGTCCGCCCCCGCCGTGAAAAGCTCGCAAGCCTGAGCTCCGGCCTCTGCCTCGGCTCCCCATCAGCGCCGTTGGCCAGCCCTGAAATCGACCGCCCGTGATGCCGACCCCGAGTGATGCCGCCACGCCGGTGGTGAGCGCCTTCTACGACCGTTTCCCCTACCCCGGCGATCCGCTTCAGGACGGCCCTCCGCCCGGCTACAACTGGCGCTGGTGCGTCGACAGTGCCTGGGCTTTCGCGACCGGAGCGGTGCCGGCCTCGCCAGGGTTCGACGGCGACGGCTGGCGGATTCTCGATGCCGGTTGCGGCACCGGCGTGAGCACCGACTACCTGTGCCACCTCAACCCCGGAGCGAGCCTGCTCGCGGTGGACATCAGCGCCGGTGCGCTGGAGCTGGCCCGCGAACGCACGCGGCGCTCCGGGGCCGCCGCCCGGGTGCGGCAGCTGCGCATCGAGCAGCGCAGCCTGCTCGACCTCGAGGGGGAGGGACCCTTCGACTACATCAATTCGGTGGGGGTGCTGCACCACCTGCGTGAGCCGGAAGCCGGCCTCAGAGCCCTGGCCGGCCTGCTGAGGCCTGGTGGTCTGCTCCACCTCTTTCTCTATGCCGACGGCGGTCGCTGGGAAATTCATCGCACCCAGCGCAGCCTCACCCGCCTGGGGGTGGGCGGCGATGCCGAAGGGCTGCGACTGGGGCGTCAGCTGCTGGCCGACCTGCCCGAGACCAACAGGCTCCGGCGGCATCACGAGCAGCGCTGGGCACTGGACACGGCCGCTGACGCCAACTTCGCCGATATGTATCTGCATCCGCAGGAGACCAGCTACAACCTGGAGCGTCTGCTGGCCTTCGTGGCCGCGGCGGGTCTGGAGTTCGCCGGTTTTTCCAATCCTGAGGTGTGGGATCCGGCCAGGCTTCTGGGCGGCGAGCTGCTGGAGCGGGCCCGCGCCCTGCCCCAGCGGGAGCAGTGGGCTCTGGTGGAGGACCTCGATCCCGACATCAGCCATTTCGAGTTCTTCCTGGCCCGCCCGCCGCTGCTGCGCCACGACTGGAGCGACGATGCGGCGCTGTTGNACGCCCGCGGCAGGGTCAACCGCTGCCTCTNGGGCTGGCCCTCCACCGCTCTGCTGGGCCCCGATCAGCTGCCGCTGTCGATCGAGCCGGACGACCTCGAGCTGCTGCAGGCGCTGGAGCGTTCGCCGGAGCTGGCGATCGGGGAGCTGCCCCTCGAGAGCTCCCGCCCCGATCNGGCTTCCCGGGCCCGTGGCTGGTGCAGCAGCGGCTGCTCCTGCCGGTCTGCTGAGGCCTGCGTGATAGATTCCGCGCGCCTTTCCAGGGTCGAAGCGATTGTCGGTCTCCCTCTCCGGCTTCTCTTCCCCCGGCACCGGGTCTGCGTCGGATGGGGATGTCCAGCTTCCTGGATTCTCCGGCACGGATGCCTGGGTCGGAGCCTCCGGGGCTCCCGACACCAGCCCGGATGACGGCCCGGACAACGGCATGGAGGGATATGCCAGGCTCCAACGCCGGCTCCTGGTCGCCACCCTCCTGCTCTCCGCAGCGGCCGTGGTCCTGACCGCAGTGTTCGCCTCCCTCGCCACAGCCGCAAGCCTGCTGGTGGGGGCCCTTGCCGGAGCTCTGTACCTGTGGCTGCTCAGCCGCAGCGTGGNCCGACTCGGGGAGCAGTCCCGGCGCTTGGCAAGATCCAGTTGCTCGTGCCCGTGGTGCTGGTGCTGGCCTGCTCCAGGCTTCCCCAGCTCTCCACCCTGCCCGCCCTGCTGGGCTTCCTGATCTACAAACCGGCGGTCATCCTTCAGGCGGTCTTCGACACCTGATCCCGCCTCCCGTTGCCTCGCTTCGGCGACCCCCAACTCCTCTTCGCTGGCTCCGATGCCCCTCATCCTTCCCTTCGCCGAACTGGAGGTTGGCCATCACCTCTACTGGCAACTCGGCAACCTCAAGATCCACGGCCAAGTCTTCCTGAGTTCCTGGGTCGTGATCGGTGCCCTGCTGGCGCTCGTCGTGGTGGGGACCCGCAATCTGGAGCGCGACCCCCGCGGCACCCAGAACCTGCTCGAATTCCTCTGGGACTACATCCGGGATCTGGCGCGTGATCAGATCGGCGAGAAGGCCTACCGCGACTGGATGCCCTTCATCGGCACCCTGTTTCTGTTCATCTTTGTGAGCAACTGGGGAGGTGCCCTGATCCCCTGGAAGCTGATCGAACTCCCGGATGGCGAGCTCGGTGCCCCCACCGCCGACATCAACACCACCATCGCCCTGGCGCTGC
Source organism: Synechococcus sp. GFB01 (assembly GCF_001039265.1). Classification (GTDB taxonomy): domain Bacteria; phylum Cyanobacteriota; class Cyanobacteriia; order PCC-6307; family Cyanobiaceae; genus NIES-981. The sequence continues at coordinate 24,721 of NZ_LFEK01000028.1, forward strand.
TCGTTTCGCTGGCNTGGGCAACAAATTCAGCGGGTCAGCGACAGAGCACCAACAAGCCCGGCAGCGGGCCGGGCAGAGAACGATCAGGTATCTGCAGGCTCAGTTGCCCACATTGCGCTGAGGGCGTCCCGTGGCCAGTTCGACCCTCAGGATCCTGCCGCCCTGCTTCATGATTCGCTGCTGCTCAGCGAACCAGCTCTCAAAAGGCACCCACTTGGTGAAGAAGGTGTTCTGCAGTTCCCTCTGCGTCCGCGATTTCTCGGGACAGGGGATGCAGGCCGTGATCTTGAAGAGGCGCATCAGTTGCCCAGGCCGGAGCAGATGTAATCGAAGTAAACGGCCATTTCACGACCAGCGTCAGGACCAACCAGTCCGGCGGTGACCTCTTTCATGGCTTGAATCGACTGGACCGTGGCGCCGATCGGCACACCCAGGGAGTTGTAGGTCTCCTTGAGACCGTTCAGAACCCGCTCGTCGAGGATGGAGGTGTCACCCGCCAGCATGGCGTAGGTGGCGTAGCGGAGGTAGTAATCGAGGTCGCGGATGCACGCCGCGTAGCGACGGCAGGTGTACATGTTGCCGCCTGGACGGGTGATGTCCGAGTAGAGCAGAGCCTTGGCGACGGCCTCCTTGATGATCGTGGAGGCATTGGCGCTGATCGTGGCGGCAGCGCGAACGCGCAGTTCACCGCTGGCGAAGTACTGCTCGAGGCGACCCATGGAGGAGCCGTCGAGATACAGGCCCTGAACGTCGGCCTGGTTGATGACGTTGGTGATCGCGTCTTGCATGAATCCGGCTGGGGTGGCGGGGATGATGAGGTGGAAGCAGCCTCAGGAGAGGGCGCCGACGACGTAGTCGAAGTAGAAGCCGGCCTCTTCGGCGTCGGAGCCGGTGAGCAGGCCCATGGCGGCGTTCTTCATCTCCCGCACCGACTCGGCCATGGCGTCGAGGGGCACGCCGAGGGAGCGGTACATCTCCTTGGCGCCGATGATGCCGATCTCCTCGATCGGGGTCACATCTCCGGCGATGATCCCGTAGGTGACCAGGCGGAGGTAGTAGTCCATGTCGCGCAGGCATGACGCGGTCATCTCCTCGCCGTAGGCACTGCCGCCGGGGGAGATCACGTCAGGGCGCTTCTGGAACAGGGCGCCGCCTGCGGTCTTGACGATGCGCTCACGGCTTTCGCTGAGAACCTGAGCAACGCGAAGGCGCCGCTGGCCCGCGGCCACGAACGACTTGATCTGGTCGAGTTCGCCAGGGCTGAGGTAGCGGGCTTCGGCGTCCGCGTTGATGATCGAGTTGGAGACGATGCTCATGCAGTTCTGCCTCGAAACAAGCGGCCGCCTTGACGGAGACCGGTATCCGGTGGGTAAGGGAGCGGTCGACAGGTGCCGATCGCCGCATCATTCTGTGCCAGCGCCTGTCGGCGCCTCGGTCTGCGGTAACAGTTCTTCATGGCGCATCTGGCTGGCAGACCCCTTGGGCCGCAAGGGGTCTCAAGGATGTTGCTGACAGCAACAGGGTGCAGCAATTGTTAATCTCCTGATCGCTCTGATCAACCTGTTCGCCCGAGTTCGAGVSWGTATCMAGGTCTGTATCTTTCACTTTGAAAAGATAGTAAA
>NZ_LFEK01000029.1 GCF_001039265.1 Synechococcus sp. GFB01
CCTTCCACACTCACCCGGCCGGATGCCATCGCCTCCAGCAGGGCGCTCTGGGTGCGGGGACTGGCCCGGTTGATCTCATCGGCCAGCAGCACCTGGCTGAAGATCGGCCCAGGTTGGAAGTGGAAGCTGGCGCTGGCCGGATCGAACACGTTGATGCCGGTGAGATCGGCAGGCAGCAGGTCGCTGGTGAAGCTCACCCGCTTGAAGTCGAGCGCGAAGGCACGCGCCAGGACCTCGGCGAGGGTGGTCTTGCCCATGCCGGGCAGGTCTTCGATCAGCAGGTGGCCCCGGGCCAGCAGACAGGCCAGAGCCAGCCTGATCTGGTGCTCCTTGCCCAGCAGCACCCGGCCAAGGGCCACAACGAGGGCCTGAAGCTGCGCGGCGGCCACCTTGTGACTCCGAACGGCTCGATTGTGGCGAGCCGCGCCATACGCTGCAGCCATGGCCCGCCCCACGCTCCACGGCGGCAACCGTGCCGCCGCCGCCCGTCGGCTGGGCTGCCGTCCGCAGGCGATCCTCGACGCCAGCGCCTCGCTGGTGCCCTTCGGCCCGCCTCTGAGCCTGCGGCTGCGTCTGGCGCTGCCGGCCGCCCCCTGGCGCGACTATCCCGATCGCCAGCACACCCTGCTGCGCGGGGTGATCGCCACGCTGCACGGGCTGGATCCCGCCTGGGTGCTGCCGGGCAACGGTGCCGCCGAGCTGTTCACCTGGGCCGGGCGTGACGCCGCCGCGGCCGGCGTGAGCCTGCTGCCCCAGCCCGCTTCGCCGATTACAGCCGCGCCCTGGCCTGCTGGGGTGGCGCCAGTCGGGCCCTGCCGCTGCCGCTCACCTGGAGCGGCGCCTTCCCCCAGGCGTTTCCCGAGCCGGGGGAGGCTGCGGTGCTGTGGATCACCAACCCCCACAACCCCACCGGCCAGCTCTGGAGCCGGGATTCGCTGACAGCGCTGCTGGAGCGCTTCGCGCTGGTGATCTGCGATGAGGCCTTTCTGCCCCTGGTGCCGGATGGGGAGAGTGAATCGCTGATCCCGCTGCTGGCCAGCCAGCCCAACCTGGTGGTGATCCGCAGCCTCACCAAACTCCATGGCCTGGCCGGGCTGCGGCTCGGCTACGCGCTCGCCCGGCCGGAAAGGCTGGCCCGCTGGGCCCGCTGGCGCGACCCCTGGCCGTTGAACGGACTGGCCGCCGCCGCCGGGGAGCGGCTGCTGGCTGATCCCCACCGCCACCGACGCTGGTGTGAGCGCGTGCAACGGTGGAGTGCCCGCGAGGGCGACTGGATGCAGCGGCGGCTGGCCGGGCTGGCCGGGCTGGAACCACTGCCCTCCGCCGCCAACTTCCTGCTGATCCGCGGCGAGCGCCCCCTGCAGGAACTGCGAGAGGGTCTGGAGCGACGCAATCGCATCCTGCTGCGCGACTGCCGCTCCTTCGCCGGCCTCGACGAGCACTGGCTGCGGATCGGCCTGCAGAACCGCAGCGGCAACCGAAGGCTGCTGCGTGCCCTGCATGGGGAGCTCAACCGCTGAGCTCCGCCAGGCTTTCGAGCAGCCGGGCCAGCCGCTGATCGGCATCCCGCACCGCCAGCCGCTCCATGCCGCTGCGGAGGCGTCGCAGAGGATCGACGGCGGGATCACAGCCGCGCAGGCGCGGTCCCAGCAACCGCCAGAGGGTGCGCGCCAGGACCGGTGAGCTGGGCTCGTGCTGCTCCACGATCACCGCGGCACCGAGAGATGCGGCGGCCGCCGCATTGGCGTGCTGGTGATGATCGGCGGCGGCTGGATAGGGCACCAGCACCGCCGGCAGACCGGTCACGGCCAGCTCGCTGAGGGCACCGGCACCGCTCCGACTGACCGCCAGATCGGCGTGCTGCAGCAGTCCGGCCATGTCCTCGCAGAAGCGACGCTCCACCACGCCCACCGGCAGGGAAGCACCGGCCTCGGGATCGCTGGAGCCGGTGATGTGAACCACGCGCACCCCCGCGGCGGCCAGCCGGGGCAGCAGCGGACGCAGCATGCGGTTCAGGCCCACCGCCCCCTGGCTGCCCCCCATCGCCACCAGCAGCGGTCCGGGCCCGGGCGGCAGCCAGTCCTGAGGGGAAGCGGGCTCGAGAAAGGCGCGGCGCACCGGAGTGCCGCTGACCAGGGGCCGACAGCCCGGCAGCCGCTCGGCCGCCTCCGGCAGGCCCAGCGCCACCCGCGTGCACAGCCGCCCCAGCAGCCGCGTGACCCGCCCGGGGATGGCATTGCTCTCGTGCAGCACCACCGGCACGCCACACCAGCGGGCCGCCAGCACCGCCGGGGCAGCGATGTAACCCCCGGTGGTGAACACGAGTGTGATCCGCTCGCGCCGCAGCAGGCGGCGCACCGAGACCGTGGCGCCGAGCAGCCGGAGCAGGTTCAGAAGCCGGCGCAGGCCGCGCCCCTGCAGACCCCCGGCACGCACCGTGTGCAGCGGATAGCGGCTGGGCACCAGCTGGCGCTCCAGTCGATCCGGCACTCCCAGCCACTGCACCTGCCAGTGGGGCGGCAGAGCCTCGGCCACCGCCAGGGCAGGGAACAGATGGCCGCCGGTGCCGCTGGCGGCGATCAGGAGCCTGGGCATGGGCGGCCGGAGGGGCAGCGCCATTCAACGACGTGCGTCAGAACCGCATGGTGGTGTTGAGGAGCACCCCGTCGGCATTGAAACCGGCGCTGAAACCCAGCTNGGGGGAGGTTTCGATGCGACGGAGGTGAACAGCTGCTGACCGGAGAGCGTGATGTCGCCGAAGCTGGGGGCCCCGAGGCCCACGTTGAGGTGCAGGATCCTGTCGTAGGGCAGGTGGGGCGTCTTCAGACGCCAGGCGGTGGTCAGCACGCCGTACTGGGTGCTCCGGTTGAGTGCGCTGTAGCCGGAATTGGCGGCCGAGAGCCATCCGGCACCGAGGCCGACGCGCAGGTCGGGACCGTTCCAGAGGTCACGGGAGACCTTGAGATCGAGCGTGTTGCCGTAATCGAGGTCGTTGATGCTTGGCACCCCGACCTCGGCCTGGAATCCGAGCAGCCTGGTGGGATCACCGAGGCCGAGGCCTGCATAGAGCGCGCTGTCGCCGGGGTAGCGGGGATCGCTCCGTTCAAACGCCGCCGTAGGCGGTGTTGACCATGTAGTAGCTCCCCTTGCTGAGGGGCAGGAAGGCAGTGGGGAAGGGGTGGCGCAGCGACTGGCCCACCAGCTGCACATTGGGATCGAGTTCGCCGGACTGCTGGCTGCCGAAGCTGCCGTAAGGCCTGATCAACAGATCCTCGGGCTTGAATCCACCGGCGGGTGCACCGCCGGTGCGGCCCGGATTGATGGCGATGGGCGGACCCAGCAGAGCGGCCGGTGGTGGCGGCTCCTCAACCGGCAGCAGCAGGACCTCAAGATCAGGCGCTCCGGGATCCGGCGGCTCAGGCAACAGGAAGGGCGGCGGGGGCATGAGGCCGAGGCCGAGGTCGCCCAACGGCGGCTCAGGATCAACCGGTTCTGCAGGAGGCCCCGCGTCCTCAGAAATGAAGGATTCGGCTAGAGAGTGGGTCGGATAGGCGATAGCAGCAGCCAGCAGCAGAGTTGCCAGCCAAGGACGGCACAGAGATATCGACAGCGGGACAGACGCCATGGGACTTGATTGTCCCGAGCAGGCTAGGAAGATGATTAAAACGCGCCAACCCATCGCGTCAAGGGCCGGCTCAAAAACTGTCCCCCAGCGGGTTGCGCGGGCCAGGCCTGCAATTTGCCTTTAAGTGCCTTTGAATGCCCGTCTTGATCACGGGCCATTCTCCCATGATCAGCATTCACAAACCCAATCTCGCCCTCGCGGCCCTCGCGGCCGCCACGCTCGCCCTCCCACTTGGCGCGTTGGCTCAAACAGGTCGAGGCACCCCTGGGGGGCCTCAACAGAAATCACCTGTTTTCAACGACCTGGGCACTCTCTCGACCAACGGCAAAGGCACTCCTGGAGGACCTCAACAGAAATCACCTGTTTTCAACGACCTGGGCACTCTCTCCACCGACGGCAAAGGGACTCCGGGCGGCCCGCAACAAAAATCACCTGTTTTCCGGTAACTACCCCACATCNTTTTTTGGTTGCAGCCCCCGCTAACACGGGGGTTTTTCATGCCCAGCAGCGAGCTGCGGCCACGCCACATAGCCTGGGGGGAATACCGGCAGCCCTGATGCAGCCCCTTCGGTCCCGGCTCCTGCCACGCCTCGCCACCACCCTCACAGCCCTGGCCCTGTTGCTTCCGGCATGGCTGACCGCCCCCGCACTAGCTGCCCAGCCCAGCGCCGCCCAGCTGAAGGCGCTGGAGGCCGCCCTCAACGGCGAGGGCGATCTGGAAGCCCTGCTGGAGAGCGGTCCGGGACTGGATCCGCAGCGCGAACTGGTGCAGCGCCGCGCCCTGCTCGCGGCATTCCCCGACGCCCGCTGGAGCCTCAGCCCCGGACAACCGCTGCGGGATGGCCGCGCCACCGTGCAGCTGCGGGTTACCGGCAGCCGCCAGGAGGGCTCGATCCGCTACCGCCTGGAAGCGAGCCAGCTGTTGCTGCTCAGCAGCGACGGCCGCCGCGTCAACGGCCAGACGGTGCTGCGTGAGCAGTCGCTGCTGCGCAGCGGCGACACCGACCTGCCGGTGACTCTGCAGGTTCCCGACACGGTGCTCACCGGCCAGCGCTACGACGTGGATCTGGTGCTCGACGAGCCGCTCGACGGCGCCCTGGTGGCGGGCGGCATCAGCGCCATCAACCCTCAGCAGCGCCTCAGCCAGGCCAACCCCAGCATCGACCTGGCGCCCTCGGCGGTGGCGGGCTGTTCAAGACAGTGCAGGCCCCCTTCGGTCCCGGCGAGCAGACCTGGGCCATGCTGCTCGTGCATCCCCGCGGCGTGGTGAGCGCCACCAAGCTGGTGCGCGTGGTCGCCGACAAGGCCCAGCTCAACCCCTGAAGCTGCCACACGGGAGGGCCTAACGCAGATCGCCCGGCACCAGATAGCCCTTGCCGCCGCGGTCCAGCCGATCGAAGTGGCGCTGCAGGTAGGGGTTGGGGCGCACCTCGCCACGATCGAGGCGACCATCGGCGTCGCGATCGAGCTGATGGAACAGCTGCTGCAGTCGCTGCTGATAGACCTCAAGCTCATCGGCCGCCCGCCCCGGCAGCGGCGCACCGGTGAGCAGCAGCAGGCCGGCGGCCAGCACGGCAACCGCCGTGACGATCGGCTCGGGGAACTTGAGCATGCCCCGAGGCTATGCATCCCGCCCCACCCCAGTGTTGCCAGAGACCGGCAAGCTGTGACCAGATCTTTCCGGCGCAGGGCAGCGATGGCCTCAGGGCAGCACATCTGGGTGGTCGATGACGACCCCGAACTGCGACGCCTCGTGGGCACCTACCTGATCGATCAGGCTACGACGTGCGCTGCCTGGCCAACGGTGAACAGCTGATGGCGCGCCTGGCCGGGCAACGGCCCGATCTCGTGGTGCTCGACCTGATGCTGCCGGGCGATGACGGCCTCACCCTGCTGCGGCGCCTGCGCGACGCCGGCGACGACCTGCCGGTGGTGATGCTCACCGCCAAGGGCGATGCCGTGGACCGGATCATCGGGCTGGAGCAGGGCGCCGACGACTACCTGGCCAAGCCGTTTCTGCCGCGCGAACTCACCGCCCGCATCGAGGCGGTGCTGCGCCGCCGCGTCGCCCTGCCCGCCGGCACACCCCTGGCGTCAGGGGAGCAGATCCCGATCGGCGAGCTGATCCTGGATCTGGGGGCCCGCACCCTCGCCAAGGACGAACGGGTGACCGTGCTCACATCCGGCGAATTCGCCCTGCTCGCCGCCTTCGTGCAGCACCCGCACCGCCCCCTGTCGCGGGAGCGGCTGGTGGAACTGGCCCGCGGGCCAGGCTCCGTCACCGACAGCCGCAGCATGGATGTGCAGGTGTCCCGGCTGCGCAGGCTGGTGGAGCCCGATCCCAGCCGCCCCCGCTACCTCCAGACAGTGTGGGGTTATGGCTACGTGTTCGTGCCCGATGGCCAGCCTCGCAGCCGTTAGATACGGGCTGGTGGGGCTGGGGGTGGCTCTGCTGAGCACCGCCCAGCTGCAGCTGCTGCAGGCCAAGCGACTGCAGCGGGCCCGCATCGCCCAACTCGGGGCGGAGGTGCTGTTTCAGGTGCGCCTGGGGGAGCTGGCTCTCGACCGGCTGCCGCCGACGGCCCTGGCCCGGCTCAGCGGGCTGCCGCTGCGGCAGGGGAGCATTCCGCCCACGCGCCGGGACCGGGTGCTGGCACGCCAGGGTCGGCTGCTGCGGGAGGAGCTCTGCCGCCGGCTGGAACCCTGTCCCAGGGTGCTGCCGGCCGCCGGCCCGCAGCGGGGGGTGTGGGTCGAGCTGCTGGCACCGCTGGAGCCGGTGTGGCTGCTGGTGCCGATCCCGCCGGCCCGACCCTGGCCGCCGGATCCCTGGCTGCTGCTGGTGGGCCTGGGGCTGGGGAGCGGTGTTGGGCTGCTGCTCTACCTGGGGCTGGAGGTGCAGCGCCCGCTGCAGCGGCTGCAGCTGGCCCTTGCTGCAGTGGGTGCCGGCCAGGGTCCGGCGGAGCCCCTGCCCCAGCGCGGCACCATGGCGGTGCGCCAGCTCACCGACCGCTTCAACGCCATGGTGCGGCGTCTGAAGGCCTCCGAACAGGAGCGGGCGGTGATGCTGGCCGGCATCGCCCACGACCTCAAGAGCCCGCTCACCCGGCTGCGCTTCCGGCTCAGCCTGGCCGGCCTGGCCGGCACGGATCTCCAGCAGGCCGAGGCCGACCTGGCGGCGCTGGAGCGGATCACGGCACAGTTCCTGCTGTTCGCCGGGGGCGGCGACAGCGAGCCGGCGGTGGCGGTGCCGCTGGATCAGCTGCTGGCGGAGCAGGCGGCGGGGCTCGATGCCGAGGCGCTGGCCCTCGATCTCGAACCGCTGGAGCGCGTGGTGCAGCCCGTGGCCCTGGCCAGGGCGGTGACCAACCTGATCGACAACGCCCGCCAGTACGGCGCACCTCCACTGCGCCTGGAACTGCGTGCCGCCGAACCCGCCGGCCAGGGATTTCGCATCGAGCTCTGGGATGGGGGTCCGGGTATTCCGGCCGAACACTGGGAGCAGGCACTGCTGGCCTTCCAGCGGCTCGATGCCGCCCGGGGTGGCAGTGGCCACTGCGGCCTGGGTCTGGCGATCGCCGCGCGGGTGGCCCGGGCCCACGGTGGCGGGCTGGAGCGTCTGGACGGCGCCGGCCGGCGCGACGGCTGCCGCTTCGGGATCGCTCTGTGGGGAGCGTCGAGAAGCCAGTCGCAGCAATGAATCCGACGATTCGTTGAAGGGGCTGTCGGATTTGGTCACAGGTTGGCTGCGGCTGGGTTGCACTTCCGTCGTCAGGCCGCCGCACAGTGCAGGCGTGGCAGCCCCCGGGCTGCGATCCATCCCCCACCTCCGTTCCATGACCTCCCCATCACCCAACCGCCTCGCCCTGCTGCTGGGCCTGGTTGGCAGCGCCGCGATCAGCGGCGGGGCCGCCCTCGCCGCCCCCTGGATCCCCCCCCTGGAGCAGCACCGCGACTGGCTGCAGGCCCAGCGCAGCTGGGCCGATCAGTCGTACCGGCAGACCCAGCGACGCCTCGACCGGCTGGAGACCTGCCTGCAATGGGCCCGCCGCCCCAGGGATGAAGAGCGCTGCCTGAGCCGCGACCAGGAGGCCCGCGAGCGGCAGTGGCAGCGCGATCAGCAGGAGTGGCAGGCCCTGGTTGAACGCCGTGGCGCCACCTCCTGGGTCCCCTGGCGACCCGGCTTCTGACCCACCTTCTCTTCTGGAGATTCCCGATGCGTACCGCTCTGCTTCCCCTGGCGCTGCTCGCCCTGAGCCTGCCGGTGCCAGCGCTGGCCTATCCGAACACCTACCAGCGCACCACGATCGAAACCTATGGACCCGCACCCGGACCCAACCCTGTGCCGGTGCGGTCCTACGGCTATGGCTATGGCTCCGACCCGGGCTACACACCCGGATATGGCTACAACCCTGGTTATGGCTACAACCCCGGTTATGGCTATGGCCCCGGCGTGGGCTACGGCTATCCGCTGGCCGCCGCCCCCCCGCCGCCCTACAACCCCGGCCCCGCCGCCAGCTGCAACCTCACGACAGCGCTGGTGGGAGCTGCCGTAGGCGGCACCCTCGGTGCGGCTCTGGCGCCCAACTGGCGCAATCGCCGCTGGGCGCTGCCGCTGGGCGCTGCCGTCGGGGGCATCGCGGGCGGTGCCATCTCGGGCTGCTGAGCTCGATCAGCCAGCCGCCTGGAACCAGCGGGCCAGGGCCGACACGTCGTAGTCGCCATGGCCCGCCGCCAGCAGTTCATCTTCCAGGGCCGCCACCAGGCGGCTGAGCGGCAGCTCCAGGCCGGCCGCCTCGGCAGCCGCCAGGGCGATGGCCAGATCCTTGCGGTGCAGGGCCAGGCGGAAGCCCAGCGGGAACTCCCCCTGAAGCATGTTGGCGGCCCGGTTGCGGAGGGCCCAGGATCCGGCTGCACCAGCGGCGAGTGCCTCGCACACCTGGGCCATCGGCAGACCCAGCCTCACTCCCAGAGCCATCGCCTCGGCCACCGCGGCATAGCTGCCCGCCACCAGCACCTGGTTCACCGCCTTGGCCTGCTGACCCGAGCCCACCGGGCCCAGATGGCTGATGCGGCTGCCCACCACCTCCAGCAACGACCGGGCCCGCTCCAGATCCTCCGTCGAGCCCCCCACCAGCACCGAGAGGGTGCCGGCCCTGGCCCCCTCGGTGCCGCCGGTCACCGGGGCATCGAGATAGCTCMCCCCCTGGCTGGCCAGCGCGCCGCCATCGCCTGGCTGGTGGCCGGGGCGATCGTGGAGAAATCGATCACCACCGTCCCGGCCGCCAGGCCGTGGACAGCCCCCGCGCCGCCGAAGAGCACCGCCTCGGCGGCGCGGTCATCGCTCACGCAGAGGCAGAGCAGCTCGGAACCTGCGGCGGCCTCGGCCGGGCTGGCCGCCGCCTGCGCGCCGAGCGCCAGCAAGGGCCCCTCCTTGCCACGACTGCGGTTGTGGACCGTGAGCGGGAAGCCTGCCGCCAGCAGGTTGGAGACCATCGGCGCCCCAAGAGCTCCCAGGCCGATCCAGGCCACCCGGGGCCTGTCAGATCCGGTCACAGTTTCGGCGGAACTGGTCACACTGACCTCGAACGAAGCCCCCACGATGGAACCGTTGCAATCCTGATGCCCCATGCGCACCCTTGACCGAACACCTGCTCCCCGCCGGGCCCTGGTGATCACCGGCGCCCTGCTGACCCTCTGCGCGGGGCTGGCCCATGCCGAGGAATCGTGGGGAGGCCGGGATCCCCAGCGCCGTGACGCCATGCTGCGGGAGCGGGCCGAAGCGATGAGCCGGCTGAGCAGCCGCCAGCGCCAGGACTACTTCGCGGCGCTGCGCTCGATCGAGCAGCGCGAATCGAGCGCCCGGCTGGATCAGCTCACCCAGGCCGAACGCTGCCTGGAGAAGGCCAGCGGGGTGCCGGCCGTGGAGACCTGCCAGCGCAGCCTCCAGGACCAGAACCGCCAGCTGCGCCTCCAGCGGATGGCTGAGCTGCGCGATCTGCAGGGCCGCTTCGGCCTGCCCGGCTGGCAGCCCCGTCAGCGTCGGCAGGGGGCCTGATCAGGCTTCGTCAAGAGCGGCCACACCGGGCAGCACCTTGCCCTCGAGCAGCTCGAGGCTGGCACCACCGCCGGTGGAGATGTGGCTCATCTTCTCGGCCACGCCCACCTTCTCCACGGCAGCCACCGAGTCGCCGCCACCGATGATGGTGATGGTGCCCTTGGCGCTCAGCTCGGCAAGGGTGTGGGCGATGGCATTGGTGCCGGCGGCGAACTTGTCGAACTCGAACACGCCCATGGGGCCGTTCCAGATCACGGTCTGGCAATCGGCCAGGGCGTCCTGAAAGAGCTTCACCGAGTCGGGGCCGATGTCGAGGCCCATCCAGCCATCGGGGATGGCGTCGATCCTGGCGATCTGACTGTTGGCGTCCGGCTTGAAGTCGTCAGCCAGCACCACATCGGTGGGCAGCAGCATCTGGACCCCCTTGGCGGCCGCCTTGGCCTCCAGCTCGCGGGCCAGATCGAGCTTGTCCTCCTCCACCAGGCTCTTGCCCACTGACAGGCCGCGGGCCTTGTAGAAGGTGAAGATCATGCCGCCGCCGATCAGGATCTTGTCGCACTTGTCGATCAGGGCCTCGAGCACGCCGATCTTGCTGCTCACCTTGGAACCGCCCACGATCGCCGCCAGCGGACGCTTGGGATTGTCGATCGCCCCCTGCAGGTAGGCCAGCTCCTTCTCCATCAGGTGGCCGGCTACGTTGGGGCTGAGGAACTTGGTGACCCCTTCGGTGGAGGCGTGGGCGCGGTGGGCGGCGCCGAAGGCGTCGTTCACATACACCTCAGCCAGCGATGCCAGTTTCCTGGCGAACTCGGCATCGTTCTTCTCCTCCTCGGCGAAGAAGCGCACGTTCTCGAGCAGCACCACACCGCCCTCCTCCAGGGCCGCCACCTTGGCCTCGGCGTCGGGGCCGATGCAGCTGTCGGTCTTCTCCACGGGCACGCCCAGCAGATCGCTGAGGCGGGCGGCCACCTGGGTGAGGCGCATCCCCTCGTTCACCTGCCCCTTGGGCCTGCCGTAGTGGGCCGCCAGGATCACCCTGGCGCCGTTGTCGCGCAGGTGGGCGATGGTGGGCAGCGCAGCCCGGATGCGGGTGTCGTCTGTGATCGCTCCGGTGTCATCCTGGGGCACGTTGAAGTCGACCCGCACCAACACGCGTTTGCCGCGAAGCTCGGCACTGCCGAGGCTGGCCAGGGATCGCTTCGCCATGGGATGACTCCAGGGGTGAGAAACGGGCGGGAGCTTAGCCCGGCAGCCTGCACCCTCCCTCCAACGGGCTGGCGGGAACCCGCCGGCAGGCCGTCTGGCCAGCGACGGCGCGGGACTTCAGACTGAAGCACCAGCAGGATGAGCCCCGTCGCGGCAACCCATGTTCAACACCGTGCTGTTCCCCATCGACCAGAGCCGCCAGGCCGTGGAAACCGCGGCGGTGGCGCTGCGGCTCGCCCAGGAACACGGCAGCCGTCTGGTGCTGCTGTCGGTCGTGGAGCCTGGGCAGGACGCCGGCGCCGTGGCCGAGTTGCTGGAGCAGGCGCGGCAGCGCTTCTCGGAGGCCGGCATGGCCTGTGAGGTGATCGAGCGGGAGGGCAAACCGGCCTTCGTGATCGGCGATGTGGCCGACGAGATCAATGCCGACGTGATCGTGATGGGCACCCGCGGCATCGCCATCGAGACCGACCAGCAGAGCACCGCCGCGCGGGTGATCCAGCTGTCGCCCTGCCCGGTGCTGGTGGTGCCCTGATGCCGGTGCCGGCTCCGCAGCTGAGCGACAACGCCCCGGCGATCCAGTGGTATCCGGGCCACATCGCCAAGGCCGAGAAGGCCCTCCGCGAGGCCCTGGCCAAGGTGGACCTGGTGATCGAAGTGCGCGACGCCCGCATCCCGCTGGCCACCGGCCATCCACGTTTGCAGCGCTGGATGACCGGCAAGCACCACCTGCTGGCGCTCAACCGCCGCGACATGGTGCCGGCGGCGGCTCGTGAAGCCTGGGACGGCTGGTTTCGCGAGCGGGGCCAGCCGGTGTGGTGGTGCGACGCCAAGGTCGGCACCGGCGTGAAGCAGCTGCAGCAGGCCGCCATCCGCGCCGGCGACGCCCTCAACGCGCGGCGCCGGGAGCGGGGCATGCGGCCGCGGCCGGTGCGGGCGCTGATGCTGGGCTTTCCGAATGTGGGCAAGTCGGCCCTGATCAACCGGCTGGTGCGCCAGAAGGTGGTGGAGAGCGCTCGCCGCGCCGGCGTCACCCGCAGTCTGCGCTGGGTTCGCCTCGGCCAGGAGCTCGACCTCCTCGACGCCCCCGGCGTGCTGCCGCCCCGGCTCGACGACCAGCAGGCCGGCCTGCTGCTGGCCCTCTGCGACGACATCGGCCAGGCCGCCTACGACAGCGAAGCCGTGGCGCTGGCCTTCCTGGCGCTGCTGTCTCGGCTCGAGGCGAGCCCGGAGTCCGGTGCGTCGGTCGGGCTGCTGGAGCAGCGCTATGGCAACCCTCTGGACGATTTGCCCACCGGCGAGCCAGACAGCGAGGGCTGGCTGGCGGCCGCCGCGGCGCGCCACACCAGCGGCGACACCCTACGCATGGCCACAAAGCTGCTCGATGACTTCCGCTGCAGCCGACTGGGCGCCATCGCCCTCGAACTGCCGGGTCCGCTCCTGGCAGCCTGAATCCCGACGGAGCAGCCCCCAGATCTGCTCAGACAAAGGTGACCCAGACAAGGGAGTTACTGCTGCTCGAGAAGAAGTTGAGCCCGCTGCCGCTGATGGGGGAACCCTCCAGCCGGGCGATCAGTTCATCGGCAGCCGTGAAACTTGTGTCGCCATTGCTGAGGAAGATCTCGGTGTAGGCAACGCCGCTGACCGTGGCATTGCGATACAGGTAATTCGTGTTCGTCTTTAGCTGCAGCTTGTCTGCCTCGACCAGCTTGAAATCCTTGATCAGGGCGTAGTCGTTGAGGCCTTGGTTCCTGCTGTTGCCGTCGTTGTAGAAGCCGCCTCGAGAGTCTGCAAGGAGGAAGGTGTCACCAGCCCCACGACCTGTGAGGGTGTCGATCTGGCCCTTACCCATCGATGCACCATTGGTGCCGGTGGCCGGCACGCCCGCCAGCTGATCGGGCGCGTTGCTACCCGTAATGGTGTCACTGGCCGTGGTGCCCCAGAGCACTTGCGGCTGATCCGGCAGGGGAGCCTGGGAGGTGTCATTCACCACGACCGAGGCCGAGCTGAGCACGGCCGTGCTGGTGCTGTCGGCAAAGATTCTCGCCCCCAGGGTCTCCGCACCCTCGGTGAGCTGATCAGCCGCCAGGGTGATGGTGAAGCTGGCCTTGCCGTTGGCATCCACGGTGAAGCTGCCTTGCAGCAGTCCACCCACCACATCGCCCGCAGTGATCCCGGTGCCGCTGAGCTTCCACACCAGGTTGGTATTCGGGGCCACGTTGGTCGTGGTCAGCGAGAAGGTGACGCTGCTTCCCTCATTCGCCGAACTGGCTGAGGCGGAGAGAGTGTAGGAGGAAGCTCCCCGCAGAAGCTGGAGGGAGCGAGAGACATCCAGGCGGCCGCCGGTGCGTGTCTTGCCGTTGAGGTGCTGGTGGCCGCGGTACCATTGAGGAGGGCTTGCAGCAGCTGCTGCCGGGTGGCACTGGGGAAAGCTGCCGCGAGCAAGGCCAAGGAACCGGTGACATGGGGTGTAGCCATGGAGGTGCCGCTGTAGCTGGCATAACCGCCACCGGCCACAGTGGAATTGATGCCGGAGCCGGGTGCACCCAGATCCACCGAAGTGAGCCCGTAACTGGAAAAGCTGGACAGAGCCCCGCCACTGTCGATTGAGGCCACCGCAATCACAGCATCCCAGCCCAGGTCGGTCTGGGTGCTGTAGCCGGATGGGTAGGACAGGGTACTGTCGTTGTTGGCCGAACTGTTGCCAGCCGCTGCAACAAAAAAGTTGCCGACACTGCCTCCATTGCGGATGGCGTTGTAAAGCGTTGAAGAGTATCCGCCGCCACCCCAGGAATTATTGGTGCCGATGTACTGAGCATTGGTGCCATTACGCGAAGTCATATCGGCGTAGTAGTTCACCGCTGACACGGCACCCGAGGTGTAGCCGCCTTGGGGCCCCAGAAACTTCAGAGGCATCAGCTGCACGTCCCAGTTGACGCCAACAACGCCGGTGCCATTGTTGCCAATTCCACCGATCGTGCCGGCCACGTGGGTGCCATGGTTGTCACCATCACTGGCACGGAAGGGGTCATTGGTATTGTTCCAGAAGTCCCAGCCCACCAGGTCATCGCGATAGCCGTTGCCGTCGTTATCGATGCCATCTTCCCAGCGAGGGTCGCTCAGCAAGTCACCAGCGTCGATACGCATGTTGCCATTGTTATCTGTCACAAAGGCAGCATTGCGGCTGTCGTTCAGATCCCAGAAGGTGATCAGGCCATCAGCGTTGCTATCCGTCAGCTGGGAGAAGAAACTGAGCGCGCTGATCTCCCCTGGGTTGAGCCAGATGTTGCGGTAGAGATCGGGGTGGGTGTAGTCGATGCCCTCATCGATCACCCCCACCACAACCGTGCTGCTGCCGGTGTAGCCCGCCGCCCATGCCTGCTCGGCCTGGCTGCCGAACGCGTTGGTTGTGCCATTGCCGCCGGCGGCGGTGGGGCTGTCGCTCGAGTACATGCCCCAGAGGCGACTGCTGGTGGTGTAGTAGGGGTCGTTAGACGTCGCCTGCGTGCCTACCACCCAGTCCAGCTCGCCCAGCTCCACGCCGGGGCGGCTGCTGTAGGCGCGGATGGCCTGTTCCGGCAACATGCCAGGCGGCAGGCTGATCACCTCAACCATCCCCTGGCCGAACTGATGCATCAACCCGCTGTTGATTGTACCCACCACCGTGCCGCCGACGGCTTGTAGAGCGGCCAGCCGTTCTGCGGCGGTGCTGGTGGGGTTCCACTGCACCATGATCTGATTGGACTCAGGGGCCGGTGCCTGACCCCAGGGCGCACCCGGCTTATCGGGCCTGCCAGCGGCCCCACCCATAGCCAGGGTGCCATTCCCTGCCGCCGACGCCAAAGGGAGCCCTTGGGAACGTTGCAGCAGCTCCTCGATGAAGCTGAGGGCCTGCACCAACCCGGCAGGAGGCCAGGAGGGACCCAAGTCCAGCCGATTGCGGTAGGGATACTGACCAGAGAACACATCATCAAGCGCTTCCAGCACGGCTGAAGGCATCGCCAGGGGCTCGCTGGTGGCGACCTGAAAAGGCAACTCGCCCGCCAGAGAGCGGCCCGAACCAGGCAGCTCCTGCTGGAAACGCGCCCAGAACTCAGTGATCTGCTCGCTGAGCGGAGGAATCATCGACAAGGACAGTGAAACCACAGCTCAACGAGCCCATTGCGGCCCTTATAGACACACTGCACCTCACAAGCCACCACCGGCTCGTACGGTCGAAGCCATGGGCGCGACGCAGGGCAAGCCGGGTTTCGGCGATGGTGAAGGCGAGCTGCTGACGCTCACCTACCCCAGACCGCTGCCGATGCGGCTGGATCGCTGGCTGGTGGCGCAACGACCGGAGCAGAGCCGCTCGCGGATCCAGAAGTTCATCGATGCCGGCTACGTGCGCGTCAACGGCGTCACCGGCCGGGCCAAGACTCCCCTGCGCCCGGGCGATGTGGTGGAGCTGTGGATGCCGCCGCCCGAACCGCTGCCCTACCTGGTGCCCCAGCCGATCGCGCTGGATGTGCTCTACGAGGACACGCACCTGATCGTGCTCAACAAGCCGGCCGGCCTCACCGTGCATCCGGCCCCGGGCAACAGAGACGGCACCCTGGTGAACGCTCTGCTGCACCACTGCCCCGATCTGCCGGGCATCGGCGGCGAGCTGCGCCCCGGCATCGTGCACCGGCTCGACAAGGACACCACCGGCTGCATCGTGGTGGCCAAGAGTCAGGAGGCACTGGTGCGGCTTCAGGGCCAGATCCAGAAGCGGATCGCCTCGCGGGAGTATCTGGCCGTGGTGCACGGCCAGCCGCAGGCCGACACCGGCACGATCGTGGGAGCGATCGGCCGCCACCCGGCGGATCGCAAGAAATACGCCGTGGTGCACGACGGCTCCGGCCGCCACGCCTGCACCCACTGGCGCGTGCTGGAGCAGCTCGGCGATTTCGCCCTGCTGCGCTTCAAGCTCGACACCGGCCGCACCCACCAGATCCGGGTGCACTGCGCCCACATCAACCATCCGATCGTGGGAGATCCGGTGTATTCCCGCGCCCGGCGGCTGCCGGTGGCGCTGCCCGGTCAGGCCCTGCATGCGGCGGCGCTGGGCCTGAATCACCCGATCACGGGCGAGCGGATGGCCTTCGAGGCGCCGCTGCCGCCCGCCTTCACGAAACTCCTGGTCGAGCTGCGCCGCCGCCACCAGACTGGGGCCGCCCGTTCAGCGGAGGCGCTCTCGATGGCCGATCAGAACCTTGAGGCCTTCATCGCGGCGGTGCGCCGGGATCCGGCGTTGCAGGCCCAGCTCACCGCCACAGCCGCGGCCGACGCCGACGCGGTGGCGGCGATCGCCCGGGCCGCCGGCTTCGTGGTGCACCCCAACGACCTGGTGCGGCACGCCAACGGCGGCCTGGTGGACTACGTGGAGGAGGATTACTTCCTCAAGCCCCGCTGGTGGGAGCTGGGCGGCTGAGCCGGGCGACGGCGCCACCCCCCGCTCATCACGCTCAGGCCAGCGCCGGCAGCCGCGGACAGGCCTCCACCAGCCGGCGCGTGATCGGCGCCCGGGGGTGGCTCAGCAGCCGCTGTCCGGGGCCCTCCTCCACGATGCGACCACCCTCGAGCACGATCACGCGGTGGCAGAAGCCGCTGGCCACCGCCAGGTCGTGGGTCACGAAGAGAATCCCCAGGCCGAGACGGCTCTGCAGCTCGCGCAGCAGGTCGAGCACCTCGGCCTGCACTTCGGCGTCGAGCATGCTCACGCTCTCGTCGCAGAGCAGCACCTGCGGTTCGAGGATGAGGGCCCGGGCGATCGCCACCCGCTGCTGCTGGCCGCCGGAGAGCTGACGGGGCAGGCGATGCTCGAAGGCCTCCGGCGGGTTGAGCCCCACCGCGGCCAGCAGCTCCCGGGCCCGCGCCTGGGCGGCGGCACGACCCGCCAGCCCGTGGATCAGCAGAGGGTCGGCGATCGCCTCACCCACGCGCATCTGGGGATTGAGGCAGGCCAGCGGATCCTGGAACACCATCTGAATGCCGCGGCGGGCGCGACGCAGGGCCGCACCGCGGAGCCGCTGGAGGTCGACGCCTTCGAAGCGCACGGCACCACCGCGGACTGGCGCGAGGCCCATCAGGCCGCGGCAGAGGGTGCTCTTGCCGCAGCCGGAGGCGCCCACCAGGCCGATCGTTTCACCGCGGTGCAACCGCAGGCTGACGCCATCCACCGCCTTCAGCCAGCGGGGCTGCCAGGGCAGACCCGGCAGGGAATGCCAGCAGCGCAGCGCCTCGATCTCCAGCAGCAGGGGAGTGGCGGCCGGGGCCTCGCTGGCGCTGCCCTCCCGCTGCCGCGCCTTGGCCACCAGGCGCTGGCCCATGGCCGAGCGGGGTGCGGTGAGCAGCTCCCGGGCCGGCGCCTCCTCCACCAGCCGACCCTGATCGAGCACGGCGATGCGGTCGCACCAGCGGCCCGCCAGGGCCAGGTCGTGGCTGATCAGCAGCAGGGCGCTGCCGGCCTGGCGGCAGAGCGCGGTGAGCTCCTCCATCACCTGGGCCGCCACCGCCACATCGAGGCTGGTGGTGGGTTCATCGGCGATCACCAGGGCAGGCTCCAGGGCCATGGCCAGGGCGATCGCCAGGCGCTGGCGCATGCCGCCGCTGAATTCGTGGGGATAGCTGCCGTAGCGGTCCGGGCCGATGCCCACCCGCTCCAGCAGCTGCTCGGCCCGTCGGCGCACCTGAAGGCGCGACCAGGCCGGCCGGTGGGCAGCCAGGGTGTCGGCCAGATGGCCGCCGATGCTGAGCAGCGGATTGAGCCGGGTCATCGGGTCCTGGAAGACCAGCCCCACCGCCTCGCCCCGCAGGCGGCGCAGGGCCGGCCGCCGCAGGGTGCGCGGATCCACCCCGGTGAGCTCCAGGCCACCGCCGCACAGGCTGCCGGGCGGCAGCAGCTGCTGCACGGCGCGTGCCACCGTGCTCTTGCCGCAGCCGGAGGGGCCCACCAGGGCCAGGCTCTCGCCGGCGGCCAGGCGCAGACTCAGACCATCGAGGGTGGCAGCCGGGGCGCCGGGGTAGCGCACCACCAGATCATCGAGGGCCAGCACAGCCTGCTTCGCCTCGCTCATCGGACTCGGACCTCGCACGGTTCGCCCAGCTTGGATCCGAACATCCGCACAGGGCGGCGTCTGTGACCGCCTCCCCATACCATGGATGTACTCCGCAGGGTTGCATGCTCCGAGCGGTTGCCGAACCCGATGCGGCGCGGGACAAACTCGACGCCGTCGCTCAGTCCGTCTCAGTGGCCGGGTCGGCATCAGCGGCTGCGAGCCCATCCGGTGACCGTGCAGTGCGGCCGGCCGACTACGGCATCCCGCTGCCGGAGTGGTTGCAGGCCTGCATCGAGCACGTGCCCCCCGGGGCGGGCGACACCTGCCCCACCGACGCCGAGGCCCTGCTGGCCTCGGCGTTTGATTTTGCGTACCAGCTCCATGAGGGGCAGGTGCGGGCCAGCGGCGAGCCCTACATCTGCCATCCCGTGGCGGTGGCCGACCTGCTGCGTGACATCGGCGCCAGCGCGCCGGTGATCGCCGCCGGTTTCCTGCACGACGTGGTGGAGGACACCGACGTGACCCCGGAGGCGCTGGAGGAGCACTTCGGCGTCGAGGTGCGGGCCCTGGTGGAGGGGGTGACCAAGCTGGGCGGTATCCACTTCACCAACAAGACCGAAGCCCAGGCCGAGAACCTGCGGCGGATGTTCCTGGCGATGGCCAGCGACATCCGCGTGGTGCTGGTGAAGCTGGCCGACCGGCTGCACAACATGCGCACGCTGGGGGCGCTGAAACCCGAGAAGCAGCAGCGCATCGCCCGCGAAACGCGCGAGATCTACGCCCCACTCGCCAACCGGCTCGGGATCGGACGGTTCAAGTGGGAGCTGGAGGACCTGGCCTTCAAGATCCTCGAGCCCGAGGCCTACCGCGACGTGCAGCAGCAGGTGGCCACCAAGCGGAGTGAGCGCGAGGAGCGTCTCGGTGTCACGGTGAACCTGCTGCGGCAGCGGCTGGCGGCGGTGGGGCTGGGGGGGTGCGAGGTGAGCGGGCGGCCGAAGCATCTGTATGGCATCTGGAGCAAGATGCAGCGCCAGCAGAAGGCCTTCCACGAGATCTACGACGTGGCGGCGCTGCGGATCATCTGCCCGGATCTGGAGAGCTGCTATCGCGCCCTGGCGGTGGTGCACGACACCTTCCGGCCGATTCCGGGACGCTTCAAGGACTACATCGGCCTGCCCAAACCCAACGGCTATCAGTCGCTGCACACGGCGGTGATCGGCCGCCACCGGCCGATCGAGGTGCAGATCCGCACGGCCGAGATGCACCGGGTGGCCGAGTTCGGCATCGCCGCCCACTGGAAATACAAGGAGGGGGGCTCACCGGCGGCGCTGGGCGCCGACGCCGAGCGGTTCAACTGGCTGCGCCAGCTGGTCGACTGGCAGAAGGATGGGGTGGGGAGGACAGCAGCGACTTCCTGCGCTCGATCAAGGAGGACCTCTTCGATGAGGAGGTGTTCGTGTTCACCCCGAACGGCGATGTGGTGGGGCTGCGCAAGGGGTCCACGGCGGTCGACTTCGCCTACCGGATCCACTCCGAGGTGGGCAACCACTGCCAGGGGGTGCGCATCAACGACCGCCTCTCTCCGCTGGCCACGCCGCTGCAGAACGGCGACTTCGTGCAGATCCTCACCAGCAAGGCGGCCCATCCCAGCCTCGACTGGCTCAACTTCGTGGCCACCCCCACGGCGCGCAACCGCATCCGCCAGTGGTACAAGAAGAGCCACCGCGAGGAGAACATCCAGCGCGGCACCGCCATGCTGGAACGGGAGCTGGGCCGCGATGGCTTCGATGCCCTGCTGAACGGCGAGGCGATGGCGCGGGTGGCGCGCCGCTGCAATCTGGTGGGCACCGAGGATCTGCTCGCTTCGCTGGGCTTCGGCGGGGTCACGCTCCACCAGGTGCTGAACCGCCTGCGCGAGGAGCTGCGGCTGGCCAGCACGGCGGCCGCGCCGGTGCTGAGCAACGAGGAGCTGGCCCGCTCGGTGACGGCCCAGGCCGAGCAGGCAACCATCCCGGCGCCGGTACGCACAGCTGGCGAGGCCAGCCCGATCCTGGGCCTGGAAGGCCTGGACTACCGGCTGGGAGGCTGCTGCAGCCCACTGCCGGGCGAGCCGATCCTGGGGGCGGTCGCGCTCGGCAACCACGGCATCACCATCCACCGCCAGGACTGCAGCAACGTGAGTCAGGTGCCGGTGGAGCGCCGCCTGCCAGTGCGCTGGAACCCGGCGGCCACCTCCCAGAGCCGCCGCTATCCGGTGCAGCTGCGCATCGAGGTGCTGGATCGGGTAGGAGTGCTCAAGGACATCCTCACCCGCCTCTCAGATCACCGCATCAACGTGAGCGACGCCCGCGTGCGTACCAGCCCGGGCCGGCCGGCGCGCATCGATCTTCGAGTGGAACTGGAGAGCGCCAGTCAGCTGGCCAGCACGATCAACCAGATCCGCTCGATGGCCGACGTTCTCGACATCGCCCGTACTGGCCGGGGCTGAGGCCAGAGCGACCTCAACAGTGACGACAACCGTTTGCAATTCATTAGAAACCAACAGTGCAGGCAGACAACATCGATAGATCAGACAGAAAACGTGCAGTGGAGACCATAGATCTGCTGCATGCCTACAACCAGAAGCTCTTTGAACGAGCCTATGCGGAGATCCTTCTTCCAGCCTTTCCCGAAGAAAATGAAAGGGAATCGCAGCAGAGCATTGCCGAACGCTTGGCATGCAAGCCACCCAGTCCACAACCGCTGACCCATGCTTTCCTTTCCGGCAGGGATCTCAGCAAGCCAGAGCAGGCGGAACTCCTAGCCTTGCTCATTCTGGAAGTTTACAGACGCAGCGGATTGGGGTTGATCACGTATCTGGCTACAAAGCCGAGTCATCAGAAGAGCGGCCTCGGCAAAAACCTCATGGAACGGGCAAGAACCTGCCTGAAGCATTACGACGAGAACTCCTGCCTGATGGCAGAGGCGCACAACCCGCAGATGGTGCAGGCAAGAGAAGACATCCTTGATCCGAACAAACGGCTCAGGATTTTCGGAGGCTTGGGCGCGACGATTGTGCCGATTCGCTATGTTCAACCAAGCCTGTCCATGCGGCAGAAACCATCGCGGAATCTACTTCTGCTTGCCTTTCCTCTATCCAGCACATCGCTCACCGAAGGCCGCCTCATACTGTTTCTAGAAGAATTTTATCAGGCACTCGGCGTGGAAGATCCGACAAAGAATCTGGACTTCAGGCAGATGCTGAAAGATCTTCAGAGCCTGACAAGAGAACCAACGGGCCCTGCTGGTTGGCAGGCGTTGGCCAACTCCTGTGGCTGTGGCCTTGCGCGTATCGTCCGGAAGACAGAGAATGGTTCAATAGAAAGTGGCCTGAACTCCCATGGCGCACAATAGACCTGAGGTCCAGGAGATCAATGCCAATCCAGTCTTTTCATTCAGCGATTTTGCAGTCTCCTTCCATTGCTGGCTGAAACCCAAGAACAGCAGCTGCAGAGTGATCACAGGCGACAGGAGTCATCAGGAGAATGCCTTCACGTCATTTGAACGTGATCTCACAGCTCATATTTTCAGGGACCAAGGCATCATGCGATCAGAGCACTACATTGTGCCAAGTGTTCCAGGCGCGAGCAGCGAGGACAGCGGCTCTGTGATCATCCGCTTTGGACNAAAAGCTTTACTACACAGCAGAAGGTCGACACATGTGCCTGAACTTCAAGGGTCACAGAGNAAAAAAGACTGAGAATCATTAAGAGCATCACAACATTCCCTAATCAACTCGAAAGCGCATCATCAATACAGATCCTGCACGTGACTATGGTTCCAGACCGCGATTTCAGAGATGAGCCGGAATTGAGCCGATTCCGTAGCATACCTAGCAGTGCCACAGCGGAAGAGACAGCCTCATCTTTCAGGCTTTCTGAATACGAACTCATTCAACTGATTAAGCACTGGGAGGGTGGCGAAAGCCTCGAACCCGATTGGACAAGCAGCGACTGTGGCACAGACGCTACCGATGATCACTCNAAAAATCATTCGCATTTCAACTCAGTCGGCGGATCAGCCAACGCAAGAGTCTCCGAACTGGCGTTCGCTGGAGGAGTTCACCCAGACCATCACCACTGAGGACACAGCAGACAACCAAGCCAACTGCGAACCGGTGATGCTATGTGGGACCGTGCAGCTTAACCTGGACAATAGCTGGCAGAGCTTCTTCGCTGACATCAGGAATTACCTCCAAGACCAACAAGAAGAAGCGCGGAGCATAGAAGAAGCCTGCGAAGAGCCCGATTGCATTGACTGCATTCGCGCTTTTGCGGGCATTTTACAGGGAATCATTGACTTTCCCTACATTAAACGGGAAGAACTGAGCGATGTCTTTGAGAACGCACAGATGAATAGCGGCGGCAATTCCAGCTTTCTTGCCCTACATAAAGGCACTCTCTTGTATGCCTCCAACGACTGTCGCCTCAGAGGTCTAGCAGAGGTTCGACAGCACATTGGTGTCAGTCCCTACCTGCTGATTCCACACGCCGTTCTTGCCTATCATGAAGTTTTGATCCATACAGCCAACGAAAAAGCCAACAGCGCACTACTTCATTTTAATGATACAGAAGGCATGCAGAGTCAATCAGATGCAAATAACAGGGCAAGCATCATAAGTCAGCTAGGAAATGTCGAGAATGAGCTGGAGCGGCAACAAGGGCTTGACCTTGAGCTGCAACGACTTTTCAAGCAGCAATGGTTACCGAACATCTTCCATTACCCAACTGAGTCTTGGATTTATGACTATGGACATTCATCAAGAGGTCTCAATAGTGCTCGGCATTCCCTGCTGGATTTATCCCAGTATCTGTTTGCATCGATAAGCACACTACGCTCACGCCTCAACAGAAAGCAACAAGCCATAGAGAATGATTTTCAAGAGGCCATCAAGCGAGGAGGCAGATTAGTTTCTGCCATTGGTCTTTCTGTTGGTTTCGTTGGACTTTGGGTCGCCATGTTTAGTGCCGTCATATCCTCGGCTGCGCTCGGAGTTTCAACCTTTGTAGATGGCGGAAATCTTTGGAAGAATGTAATGCTCACATTCCGCACAGGCATGAAGCCATGGGAGCTAGCCAACCTGCAACCGGTGGAGATCGACATCAATGCCACAAGCGATGCCGTTGACTTTGTAAGCCATATCGTTTCAGACTTTGAGGCTCAAAACTATGGCCAGAATGTCAACGTCAAGGTCGTTCCAATCAATAGCATCAACAGCGACAAATCGGCAGCCGATACTTATTGTTCTCCCACTATAAGGAAGTCCGACTCTGAAAGTGTTTTTATCCTTGCCAGCCTGGAGAATCCGACAGAGAACAATCACTNCCACTTAAGTGGGACAGACTGTCTAAGTTTTCCCATTTTTGATGGGCCAAAGAGACATTACCTCAGTACAGATAAAACAGCCCTAAAGAGCAGCATTGAATTTCAGCGGTTTCTTAGGCACCTCATTAATAAAAGTGGATGGGCAGCTGAGAAAAGCGATGGAATCAAGCCATTGCCAGGCAAGCTCTATCAAGATAACNTAAAACAACTTGAAGCTTCCATTGGCGAATGAACCTGCGCAGCAGCTCTTTTTAACTGTGGGACTACCCACTAATATCTTACNTTTTTAACATCCATTCAGCTGAGCACTTCACATTTTGGGCATGCGTCGACGGATGGCCCTCCCCGCCCGCAGGCTGCATACGCTGTTCCTCGCTGATGGGACATCGAAAGCCTCCAGCGACAGTGTGGGATCAGATCAGCCTTGGCGAATCTCCAGAACGGGGCGACTCCTCAACCAGATTGACGTCGAGCATTCACCTGAAGCAGTTCCGGCAAGCGATCCGCCACCTTGGTCGGCCCACACCCGCTTGGTGCAGTGACCCAAGGCGGANGGGGCGTGTCGGCCACGATGCCCTGGCGTCGTCGGATGCCACAGCGCTGGTGGACCAGCGCCTCAACGGGAGCGACGCCCGCGTGCACACCAGCCAGAACCGGCTGGCCCGCATCGTCCTGCGGGTGGAACTGGAGAGCGCCAGCCAGCTGGCCAGCACGATCAATCAATCAACCAGATCCGCTCGATGGCCGACGTG
>NZ_LFEK01000003.1 GCF_001039265.1 Synechococcus sp. GFB01
CCGCATCGAGGTGGCAGAGCTGGGCCACCGCCTCCGGGGCCCCCTTGGCGGCCACASCGGGCTGGCCGGCGCTGTCGTGCCACAGCTGGGAGAAGACCAGCAGATCGCGCTGCAGGGGGTATTCGCGCTGCAGGGGCCAGTCGGGATGGAGGTGCTCGGTGTGGTGCAGCTGCTCGGCGGCGAGCCGCTGGATGGCCCGCTCCATGGCATCCACCGGATCGTTCCGGCTGGCGAGCACGGCCAGCTCCACCAGCGGATGCCAGGGCTCCTCGAGGCGGTCACCGCTGTGCCAGCGCTCGGCGGCTGGCCAGGTGAGCAGCTGCTGCACCGCCATCCGGTTTTCGGTGAGGGTGCCGGTCTTGTCGACCGCCAGCACCGTGGCGCTGCCGAGGCTTTCCACGGCTGCGGGCCAGCGGGCCAGCACGCCGATGCGGGCCAGCCGCAGCGCCCCCAGACCCAGGAACAGGGCCAGCACCACCGGGATCTCGTTGGGCAGCAGGGCCAGGGCCAGGGCCAGGGCCGCCAGCAGAGCCGTGGTCCAGTCGCCGCTGGAGCTTCCCTGCAGCACGGCCAGCAGGGTGCAGAGGCCGAGGGCCGCCACGCTGAGCCGCCCCGTGAGCCGGCGGGTGTGGCGCTGCAGGCGGGTGGGGGGGGGCTCCACCGTGGCCAGGCTTCGGCCCATCCGTCCCAGCTCGGTGGCCTCCCCACCCCCACCACCTCGGCCCAGCCGCGGCCCGTGGCCACCAGGGATCCGGCCCGCACCAGCTCCCCGGGCTGCTGGCGGGCCACCGGCAGCGATTCGCCCGTGAGCAGCGACTCATCCAGCCACAGCCCCACCGCCTCGCACAGGCGGGCATCGGCCGCCACCCGGTCGCCCTCCTCCAGCCGCAGCTGATCGCCGAGCTGCACCTGCTCGGGGGTGAGCTCGAGATCGATGCCGTTGCGCCGCACCCGGGCCCGCGGGGCCGAGAGGCGCGCCAGCTCGGCCAGGGCCCTGCGGCTGCGGCGCTGCTGCCAGAGGTCCAGCAGGCTGATGGCGCCTACGAACACCAGCAGGATGGCGGCCTCCTGGGGTTCACCGATCAGGCCGTAGATCAGCGCGCAGGCCAGCAGCAGCAGGTTGGTGGGCTCGAGCACAGGGGCGTCAGCGGTCGGGAGAGGGATGCCGCGGCATCGGGCCTGCGCAGCCGCGCACTCACTCCACCGGCACCTGAACGGCCGTGGAGCTCGGTTCGCTGGTTCGCTTGGGAATCGTCACGGTCAGCTGGCCATCCCGGGCCGTGGCCTTCAGNCCTGAGGCATCGGCGTCGTCGGGCAGGGTGAAGCTGCGGGTGAAGCTGCCGTAGAAGCGCTCCACGCGGTGGAAGCGCTTGTTCTCTTCCTCCTTCTCCTGCCGGCGTTCACCCTGGATCGTGACCACGCCGTTGTCCACGCTCACCTTGAGGTCGTCCTTCGCCACGCCGGGGATATCGGCTTTGATCGCGTAGTGGCTGGCGTCCTCGCTGATGTCCACCCGTGGTGTCCAGTCGCTGAGCCCCTGCAGAGCCGATCCCCGGCCTGCCGGCCAGGGCCAGGGGCGGTTGAAGAGCTCCTCGATCTCCCGCAGGGGCTCCCACTTGCTGAGGAGGGTCATGGTCGGTCTCCATGGTCAGGGGCAGGCGCCATGGGGCGCCACCCATGTCCTTAGCCATGCCCGGGCCCCTCAGCAACGCTCCCTGCCGCTCGGGTGAGGCGCGGATCACGGCCAGTCCGGCTTCCCAGCCCCGCACCACCGCGAGGTGGGCCGGGGGAGGGCCGCTGCCCCGGCAGGTGCGTCTCTCAAGACCCGTTGCGGTGAGAGCCCTTTGACCCCCAGGCCGGCCCGTACAATCACTTGCGGACGGGGCGTGGCGCAGCTTGGTAGCGCGGGTGCTTTGGGAGCACTAGGTCGCAGGTTCGAATCCTGTCGCCCCGATTGACTCCAATGAAGCGTTCGATCGCAACGGCCTTAGCCGGTCCTGGATCGCTCTCAACGCTCTGTGCTCCACGGCATGGCTGTGACTCTGATCTGTTCGCCTCAGTTGCCATTGGCCACTCGGTGCTGATGCGCTCGGTACCCTGATCGCCCATGCCAGCGGTCGCGATGGAGATCTCCCTGCTGGGCACCGGGCTGCTGGGAACGGCGATCGGCGAGCGGCTGCTGCGCTGCGGCCACACCCTCACTATCTGGAACCGCAGCCCTCTGCGCTGCGCTCCGCTGCTGTCGCTCGGAGGCCAGCAAGCCACCACGGCGGCGGCAGCCGTTGCAGCCAGCCCAGTGGTGATCACCGTGCTGAGCGACGGCCCCACCACCCGCGCCGTCCTCGTGGATCAGGCCGGCGATGCACTGGCGGGCAGGCTGGTGCTGCAGGTGGCCACGATCGCGCCGGAGGAAAGCCGCGAGCTGGCGGCTGCCCTGGCCGAGCGTGGCGCCGAGCTGCTCGAGGTGCCGGTGCTGGGCAGCAGGCCGGAGGCGCTGGCTGGCACCCTGCAGCTGATGGTGGGCGGTAGCACCGCGGCGCTGGAGCATGCCCGGCCGGTGCTGGCTGATCTGGGCGGCCAGCCTCTCCACCTGGGCCCGGTGGCGCGGCGCTCAGCGCCAAGCTGGCCCTCAATCAGCTGATCGCCAGCCTTACCCCACAGCTCGTCAGTCTCAGCCTGCATCTGGTTCAGCGCGCCGGGGTCGACGTGGAGGCCTTCATGGCGATCCTGCGCGGCAGCGCCCTCTACGCCCCCACCTTCGACAAGAAGCTGGCCAAGGAACTGGCCGACGACTACGCCAATCCCAACTTTCCGACCGCTCACCTTCGCAAGGACCTGCAGCTGTTTCTTCAGGCCGCTGCCGGCGCGGGGCTCAACACCGAAGGGCTCTCGGGGCTGGAGCGGCTGCTGGAGCGTGCCACCGCGGCCGGTCTCGACAGCCTCGACTACAGCTCCCTGCACCGCCTCACTGCTCAGACCGGTGAGCGTTGATCCCGATCAACCCTTGCTCGGGTTGGCCCAGAACCGACAGCGGCTTTTGGATGCCACCTGCGCGGGCACGATCACCTGCCAGACCCTGCAGACTCCAGAGGCGGAGGGGCATCCGCTGAAGTTCTGACAGTTGCCGCAACGAGGCTGGACCGGAGCCATGTGTGCCAGTCGAGGAGCCGTCCATTATGGATCTTGGGGAGCTGGCTGCTCCTGTCTAGGCATCCAGGCAAGCGGCTGGGTTCCCGGGATCCCCCTCGCTTCCTGGATCCGCGCCAGCAGGTCATCGGGAGGAGCCCTCACTCGCGGCGACTGCTCCGGATGCGCCGAGGCACGCCTCGCCAGCGACGCAAGGCGCTTCAGGCCGAGCTTGGCTGATCCCGGGAATCCCCCCGACCCCGCACCGATCACGTCGGCTGCCGAGCGACGCACCAGATCCCTCAGCCTGTGAGGGCGTCGAGGGCCTCGTGCGCCCGCAGCTCCAGGGCCGCGGCGGCATGGCGCTGGAGTTCGGTGTCGTTGAGCAGGGCCACCCGCGGCGGAGCCGCCGGATCCTGCAGGAACTCGTAGACCCGCAGGCAGACATTGAGGCATCGCAGGGCAGCGAGCTGCAGGTCGCGCCGTGCCTCCTGGGGCCGATAACCGTCGACGCCCGCCGCCACCAGTTCGCAGTGCCAGAGTTCCAGCAGCTCCTCCAGATGCCCGCTGCGTTCCGCCACCGGCTCGCTGCCGCCGATCAGGAACACCACGTCGATCGCCGCCAGACTCCGGGTCGCCGTCTGCCAGTCGAGGATCGTGGCCACCGGATCGGCGCTCGAACCTCCGAACAGGAGGTTGTCCGCCCGGAGGTCGCCATGCACGAGGGTCCAGGGGCGCCGGCGCAGCGCCGCCTCGATGGCGTCGTTGCTCGCGACGGCAGCGCGGATCAGTTTCATCGTCTCCTCACCCAGCCGCAGGGCATAGTCGCGCTCGAAGGCCGGCAGCACCGCGCTGAAGTCGCCGGTGAACCAGTAAGTGTGGGCAGGCAACCAGGGGCGGCTCTCGAGCACGGGATCCTGCCAGTAGCGGGCGTGGACCCTGGCGATGCGGCGCAGCACCGCCATCACCTCGTCCTGGCTGAGCCCCCGCACCTGATCACCGGGACGCAGCTCCGACAGGTCGTCGAGCAGCAACCAGTGGTCATCGTCGCCGTCGCTGCAGCCGTGCACCCGCGGCAGCTGGTCGGCCAGGGGCGGGGCCAGTTCGCGGTAGAAGCGCACCTCGCGCTCGAAGGCACGCAGCTTGCGCGAGAGCCCCTGGAACACCGGGTTNGCACTCTCGCTCTTGAGCACCACCGCGGCTGGGCCGCACCCCGGCGGATCGGTGCGCAGTCGCAGCCGGGTGGTGGTGGAGACGAAGCCGCGCTCGGCGCCGATCACGTCGGCCTCGAATCCCTCCACCCGGATGCCGAGCACCTGGGACAGCCAGGCGGGATCGGCTCGCCGGATCACCTGGAGCTGCTCCTGGCCCATGGCATCGGGCGGCGGCGCGCTCATGGCCGCTGCTCGATCACCAGCCTGTTGTGTCTGGTCATGGTCATGGTCTGGGTGAACGTCCGCTCGAGAGGTCAGACGCCCGCCTGATAGCGGAAATGGGTGACCGCCGATAACCCCCCCATGGTGCTCAGGGCATGGCGGCGGGTTGGGTCGCATCGGCTGGCTCATGCACGTGCGCAGCTCCTGGCGCTGCTCCGGCGTGAGGACCTCGCCCACGGCCATGAGTTTCTGGGCCGGCGAGAGCGGCTGCTGCATCGCACCCTTGAGTGCTTCCGCCTGCGAGACCTTGATGGTGAGGTTCTGCACGCAGGCTTCGAGGTGCTCCTTGCGCGGGATGGCCGGGGCGTTCTGCTGTGCCAGCACCGACCCCGCCTGCAGCACGAGCACCAGCACCGGCAGGGTGGGCAGCCGACGCATCGACCGGCAGGGGGAGAAGCGGAGCGTCATCGTGATCCGAGGCGACGGCCCTGGGCTGGGCCTGGTTATCGCCATCGTGGCGGGAGCTCGTTGGGGCCGGCAGCGAATCGTTACCTTCGGCCTCACGGCCCCTGGAGGAGCGGCTCTCCCCTTGGTGGGTGAAGGGCACCATCCCCACAACAAAGGCCGGGGCGCGGGCCCCGGGCGTTTGCCTGCTCAGCCGCACTGCCCTCGAGGACATCAGGGCGCAGCTGTGCAATCGATTGGCGTGGAGATTGCCTGATCGTCAGATCAGGGTGTCTTCGGTTGTGGGGCGGAGCTGCCGGCGCTGGCACCTGGGGCCAGGTGACTAGTGGGACGTCCCGTTGGGTCCGGGGCACCTGAGGCAGAGCCGTGAGCGGTGCAATGGACGGTGACGGCGCTGTTGAGAAACAGACAGGCGCGACACGCCTGGAACGTCAGAGATCCGTCGAGAGTGTTGGAGCAGGGGCCGGATCGTCAGCGCGCTCCTGACAACTGCTGCGGGGGGGTGTCGTCCATGCGTGGAGCCTCCGAATCCCGTTGCTGTCACGTTCGGCGGAATTGCATCCACTGGCAACTGCCTGCGCGCGGGTGGACACGCGTCTTCACCGGAGGCAATGGGAATTCATGAAGGCGCTTCACCGCCGGATCCACCAGCCAGGCTTCCCTGCTGCCGGGTTTGGGGGCGGCTCATCGGCGGCAAGCATGATCGCCGCGCTCAGCCCTGACGCTTCCACCGCCACCAAGCCCTGCGCATCGGCGCATCATGGCTGCCGTCGCACAGGGGGTAGCGGTGGGAGCGGCCGCAGCGGCACATCGGCACTGTGGCCGGTTCGCTCAGCCGCAGCTCGTACGAGACGCGTCCACTGCCGAGATGGGCCCCATCGCAGAACCAGCCGTGGCGGCTGCGCCCACAGCTGCAGAGCTGGTGCACTCCGGCCGGCAGATCCAGCGGCTCAGGGCCGGTGCTGTCGCCGTCCGATTCAGGCACCACNGCGGCTTCTTCCCGAACGGCCCGGTCCCAGTCTGGGCCGGGCTCGGGTGCAGCGCGCGCCGGAGGTCGATGCAGCGCCCGAGCGGGGCAGTGGCTGCCAGGCGACAGCATGGAGTCGAGATCCCCGTGGTGCCATGGCGGCGTGCGAGTGTTCGGCCGGGATCCGCACCGGAGTGGAGCGCCGGACCCTGATCTCGGTTCTGGCGATCAACGCCGTGATGTTCGTGGTGGAACTGCTGTTGGGCCTGAAGGTGCAGTCCACCGGCCTGATCGCCGACTCGCTCGATATGCTCGCCGACGCGCTGGTCTACGGCATCAGCCTCTCGGCCGTGGCCGGCTGCAGCTCGCCCTCGCCGTGCTGGTGCTGGGCGATGGACTGCGGAGCGTCATCGGGGGCAGTGAGCCGCTGGGCGGCTGGATGATGGCCGTGGGTCTGCTGGCGCTGGCGGCGNACTCCCTGTGTCTGCTCCTGCTCAGCCGCCACCGCCGCGGCGGGGTGCACATGCGGGCCTCGCTGATCTTTCTCCACCAACTACACGCTCGCCAACCTGGCTGTGATCGTGTCCGGGCTGCTGGTGAAGGTGCTGGGCAGCCCGATCCCGGATCTGGTGGTCGGGGTGGGGATCGCGCTGATGGTGGCCCGCGGCGGGCAACGCATCCTGCGGGAGGCTGCCATGGGCTGAGCTGGCTCGGACTTGCGCCATCANGGTCCGGCATCGCCTGATCCACACCCCCCGCGCTTGCGCGTCATGATGTAACGCAATTGTTACGTGGGTCTCATGACGCTTGGGGAGGTCTTCCTGGAGTCACTCACGAGCGGTGTGATCACGGAGCGCGAAGTCGCCTGGGTCACGGCGCACCAGCACTCCTTTGCACGCCATGAAGAGGCCGTCGCGATCAGGCTCGGGCGCTTGATGGATGAGGGCCGGATCAACCTCGGTTGCCGCATCCCAGCCTGCGTTCTGCATCACAACATGGTCCGCCACCACTGGATCGAGCCGTTGGGGCGAAGGCGGCATCGATCACCGCTGCGTCGCGGAGAACTGGGATGACGCGACGGCCGGCACCACCCAGCACACTCATCACCAACGATTGAACAATGGAGACATCGCTGCTCGCTTTTCTGGCCTTCGGTGCAGCCGTCACGTCGCTGAGTGCATGGATGTACGCATCGCTGCGCCAGGGAGAGCGCCCCTGAACACGCGGTTGGGATCGCTCCCGATCGATCGGCCCCCGGGCCGTCGCTGAGGGATGCCGACCCCTACCGGCCGGTGGTGGTGCTGAAAAGCTCCCCGCCGCAGGTTGGCCTGCCGCTCACGGGCCGAGCAGAGCGGCGCGGAAGGGTGCTGCATCGAGGATCGGCGTGTTGTGGTCGAGATCGGCCGCCATCAGCAGCTCCGACACGCCAGGCAGGAAGGCGCGGTGCAGGGCTTCGGCATGGCGCGGGGGCACCACCTCATCCAGGCCCGCCGCCAAGATCGTGGTGGGCGCGCGCACCCTNGGGGCCTCGGCGGCCGCATCCCAGCGATCCACCAGCAGCAGATCCACCGGCAGCCAGGGCATGGCGCGACGAGCCACCGCCAGCAGGCTGTCGAAGGGAACCAGCAGCACCAGCCGCTCCACGGGACGGCTTGCGGCCAGATGCACCGCCGGCCCGGTGCCCAGGCTGCGGCCCACCACGGTCACCGCGCTGTGGAGCTCGGCCACGTGGGCGTAGAGAGCCCGGGCATCGGCGCGCAGGGCCGCTTCCGTGGGTTTTCCCTCGCTGCCGCCGTAGCCGCGGTAGTGCAGCAGGTAGAGGGCGGTGTCCGGCAGCAGGGCGGCCAGCTCGGCGCGGGTGAGCGACACGTCCTCGGCGTTGCCGCCGAAGTAGATCAGCGCACGGGGGCCGGGATGGGGCCGATGGGCCACCAGCACCCTGGTGCCTTCCACCCGCAGCTCCAGCCGGCCGGAAGGATCGGCGGCGGGCTGGGGGAAATAGATGAAGGAGCGCTGGGCCAGAGCCATCAGCAGGCAGAGACCGGCGTAGCCCAGCCCCAGCCAGCCAGCAAGCCAGCCGACCCAGCCCAGCCACCGCGCCATGCTCATCGCCTCATGCCCACGCTCATCGCCCTCAGCAGCCCAGGGTCAACGGCGCCACCGGGGCGATGCGCCGGTTGCGGCCGCCCACCTGGTTGGCGCGCAGCACCAGGGCGGAGGCGCCCAGATCGAGGAACACCCTGAGCACCGTTTCGCAGGCCAGGCGCGGCAGCAGCGTGCGCCAGCTGCCGAGGCCCTGGAGCAGATCGCGCAGGGGCTGTTCATCGAGGCTGCTGCCGAGCCGCACCGAGCCCCGCTTCCAGTCGTCGCGCAGGGGCGGAATTGGCAGCAGCCGGCCGCGCAGGATCCGCTCAAGCTCCAGCAGGGTGTCCAGACGGGCTGCCTGCTCCGGCTGCCGCTGCCGCCAGAGCTGCAGCCGCTGGGGATCGGCGCCGCGGATCTCGGCCTCCAGGTCGCGGATGGCGGCGAACAGAGCGAGGTTGGAATCCTGGGCGCAGTTGTGGGCCGGCCCCACGAACGTGCCGCCGCTGCCGTCGCCGATGCGGTAGCGGGCCATCATCGCCGTGAGCTGGCGGCCGAAGGTGTCGAGCGGGCAGCGCTCGCGCTCCTCGTTGGGGAGGCCGAGGGTGTAGGTGCCGGTGAAGGGAGGAAAGCGCACGAGGATGTCGGCCACGGGCCGGCAGCCCAGCCAGCCCCACTGCCGCTCGGCCAGGTAGCGCCAGCGATCCTGGGCCCCGGCTACCACGNCGTCGGGGTTGTGGGCATACACCTGGCGGTAGTCCACTGCCACGGCCAGCTCGCCGCCGGCCANGGGCTCGCGGATCANCCGCCCGAAGCCGTAGGCGAAGTNGCCGGTGCAGAGGCCGCCGCGCAGGGCCTGCTCACACTGCTCGCCGCCGATGCCGCCGAACACGTGCAGCACCAGCAGCCGGTCTCCCTCACGCCATTCGGCCAGCAGTGTGTCGGGATCGGAGGCCCGCCGCGACACCAGCACCGAGCTGGCGCTGCCGGGTGTGGTGTCGCCCCAGGCCTGGTGTCGCACGTAGCGCCACGCCGCACGGGGATGGGCGATGACCCGCTGGGGATGCAGGCGGCGCAGCCGCCGCGGCAGCAGCGCCTGCACCACGAACCCGCCGGCGCCGTCGGGCACGCCGCTCACGATCCAGCCCTCCTCCTGGAGCTCGCTTGCGGCCAGGTCCGTGGCGGTGGCGGGCAGGATGCCCTCCTGGTTGGCCACAGGCAGCGGCAGCCGCAGGCGCAGGGGCGGCCCCGTGAAGCTGCCCTGGTCCGGATCGAAGGCCAGCGCCTCCCAGGCATCGCCAGCGAGGGGGCGCACGAAGCGCACCAGGGCCTTGGCGAGGCCGGCGGTCTGCAGCGGTTCGGCCGTCACCTCCAGCCGCAGGGTGTCGCTCTCCAGCACGGTCACCGGCCCGTCCAGGCGCACCAGGATGTCGTCGTGGGAGCGGGCGCCGGCGAGGGATTCCAGCGGGTTCACCTGGGGCCAGCCGTCCAGCCGCAGGGGATGCAGGTTGCCGGCGCGGGCGCTGTCGCGGGTCTCGTCGCTGAAGCGCACGTCCATCGTGACCTGGGCCAGGGCCGGATCACGCCAGCGCAGGGCGGCGATGCGGCCGCGGCAGTGGCCCCAGCCGGGGGGCGTCTGGAGCACCTCGAAGCCCACGCTGCCGTCGCGCGCGTCGGCAGCCGGCAGGATCAGCCTGCCGATCCAGGCCTGCCGGGGCTGAATGCGCGCGTCGGGCAGGGGCGAACGATCACGGGCCGCATCGGGCCGGTGCCAGGGGTTGGCGAGGAAGCGCTGGTAGTTGCTGCCCCCCGCCGTGAGCTCAGCCTCCCCTTCGGCCCGCGCACCGACGATGGCGCTGACCAGGTCCACCGTCTGCTGCATGGGGGTGCGTCCATCGGGGAGATTGAGGCGGTCGTCCATGACGCCGCCCGGCAGTTCATGGCCCACCGGACCCAGCGGCACCAGCGTCACCCTGCCGCGGCGCAGCGCCCGGTTCCAGTCTGAATAGTGGTGAACCGACCAGCGGCGGGGAAAGAGAATCGAGCCCAGCGGTGCCACCCGGTCGCGCTCCCCCACCAGGTGGAAGAGGTGCTCGGCCTGCAGGAAGCGGTTGTTGCCGGCGAACACCCCGGCCAGGGAGATCACCTCCACCGGTGCGCGCAGCAGCCGGCGCAGATGGGGCAGGGCCCCGAGCGAGATCTGGCCGCCACCGCTGAAGCCCAGCAGGGTGACGGGCGTGCCGCCACCGGCGGGGTAGCCGTTGGCCAGGAGCGAGTCCAAGATCAGCTCCGCCATGCCGGCGTTGTAGACCGGCCCGTAGCGGCCATCCGCCGACACCGCCACCACGGTGAGGTTGCGCAGGTTCACGAGCAGCCCGAGCCAGGTGAGGGGATGACGCACCCGCCAGCGCTCCACCCAGCGCCAGAAGCGCGCCAGCCAGCGGCCTTCTGTGAGGGGCTGGTTGCTGATCGAGTAGGGCATCAGCCCGCGCAGGATGGCGATGTCGGCCGGCAGGGCCGCCGCCAGCCGGCGCAGGAAGTCCTCCCCCTCCGGCAGAGCCTCCCGGGAGGCCTGCCCGATGCCGTCGAGATACACCACCCAGCGCCGCACCGGCCGCTCCGGGGCGAGGGGAACCGCCAGCTCGCCCAGGCTTGCCGGTCCCTCCTCGCGTCGCCGAACCAGCCGGCCCACCAGCCCAGCGCCTCCAGGGGGGCCAGGAAAGCCGCGATCAGGAACAGCACCAGGCCGATGCCGATCAGGTCGACCACCAGCCCGAAGCTGCGCACCAGAGCCTGACGGGCCAGGGCCAGCAGCAGCCCGGTGCCGGGCAGCACCAGGGCCAGCAGCAGCACGAGGCCGACGAGCAGCCCGCGGCGGTGGCGATGGAGCCAGAGTCTCATCGCGGCGCACGCCTGCCGGAACCGGAGGTGAGCATCTCCTGCAGAGCACGACGGTCGTGGACCAGCTGCACACCCGCCGTGCGGTTGAGCAGCCCGCGGCCGAGGCGCATCAGCGGCTGGCCGGCGCGCCGCTGCAGCAGCAGCATCACCAGCCAGCCGCCGACCAGGGCGATGAAGCCCTCCCAGGCCCCCAGGCCGGCCACCTCCACCAGGGCGACCACGAANGCGACCGCGGTCCACAGGGAGAGCAGGGTGAGCCAGGGCACACCGAGGTAGGGGAGGGCGCCGAGGAAGGCCAGCAGCTGGGGCGAATGGGCCATCCCCAGGGCCAGCACCACGGTGGCGGGCCGCACCTCGACCCCGAAGGCCACTCGGGCCACGAGCCAGGTGCTCAGAGCCCAGAACAGAAAGCCCGTCACCAGCAGGATCGCCTCCACCACGAGGCTGAGGGCGAACCGCACCGGCGTGACCCGGTTCACGAACAGGATGAAGGCGTGGCCGATCCCCTGGGAGAGTGCGGCCAGCAGGGCGATCAGGATCCCCCACCAGGCCGCCACCTCACCGGTGCCGATCATCCGGAAGGCATCGGGATGGAGGCGCAGGGTGTGGCCGACCAGTTCAGTGAAGGTATCCATCACCGAGAGCGTCACCGGGAAGGCCGCTGCCGAACAGCGGATGGAATGGTCTGGCTCGAGACCATGGCATCCGGATCCGCGCCTGGCTGAGACGTGATGGTATGCGGCTTCATTTCTGCCTGGTGTCCTGCCGGGCACCATCGGGGGCAGGCTTTCCCACAACAAAGCCCAGAGCCAGGGCTCCGGGCTTCTGTCTGCTCAGCTGGGGTGCCTGCCCATGGGGCGGGGTGCAGCGTTGCGTGGGTTGTGCTGGTGAACAGCCGTGATCGTCGGATCACCGGAGTCTTTGGTTTTGGGGCGGAGCTGCCGGCGNTGGCACCTGGGGCCAGGTGACTAGTGGGACGTTCCGTTCGGTCCGGGGCACCTGAGGCAGAGCCGTGAACGGTGCAGTGGACGGCGTGGCCGTTGTGTGACACGGCGCGACACGCCTGGAACGTCAGAGATCCGTCGAGAGTGTTGGAGCAGGGGCCGGATCGTCAGCGCGCTCCTGTCTGGTGCTCAGGGGGGCTGTCTTCCATCCGTGGAGCCTCCGAATCCCGTT
Source organism: Synechococcus sp. GFB01 (assembly GCF_001039265.1). Taxonomy (GTDB): domain Bacteria; phylum Cyanobacteriota; class Cyanobacteriia; order PCC-6307; family Cyanobiaceae; genus NIES-981. The sequence continues at coordinate 12,094 of NZ_LFEK01000003.1, forward strand.
GCAACCACGATCGGTCGGCCGTCTGCGGCTGGCAACCTCGTCGGCACGATCGATACCCGTCGTCACCGACGGCAACGGGAGTTCATGAACGGGGCGTCACGGCCCCGGGCTGGTGCCAGAGGTGGCGCCGGCAGGGGCCCCGGACGCCAGCCCAAGTTGGCCGGCTGAAGTTGGCTGGCTGAGGTCTCGCATTCACCCTGGACCGATCTCCAGGGCCCACAATCACCCTCGCCTGCCTGACTCCTGCAGCCCCAGCCCGTGGCACCAGACCAGCCTGGCGATCGGCGCAGATTGGGGGGGTTACGTCATCAGCCCGCTCGGGCGGATCCATCGCCGCACGGACGACGACAGGGCATTGGCGGCCCTCGCCGTGACCAGGCCCGACAGGGCGGCGACCGCCACCGTGGCCAGGCTCGTGAGCTGGGCGCCTTCCGGGCCGCCCACCCCCCAGCACCATCGCCACGGCGGTGAGCGGCAGCCGGTAGCCGCCGGCGATGCCCGCCGCGGCTCCGGCGGCACCCGCCAGATCCCCCGGGATGCCGAAGGGTGCTGCGAACACGCGGCCCGTGAGATCGCCGATCGCCAGGAAGGGCACGAACACGCCGCCGCAGCCTCCCGCCAGCACTGCCGCAGTGGTGGAGCCCGCCCGCAGCAGCGCCAGGCCCAGGAGACGCGCCGGCGAGGTTTCGTTGGTTTCCGCCCACGCGATCGCCGTCCCTCCCGGTCCGAAGGCCGCCACCGGCGTGGCCAGCCAGCCGATCAGCAGCGCCAGGCCCAGCAGGGTCCCCCCTCCGATCAGAAGGCGTGCCAACGGTCGGTCGCTCCATCCCCTGGCCCAGTAGATCGCCTCGCCCGTGAGGGCCGTGAGGGCGCCGGCGGCCCCGCCGATGAACACGATCGCCTCCACCGCATCCAGGACGCCTGCGGGCGGGATCTTCGGCACCACCAGCCGGATCAGATTGAGGTGGAACAGGGCGTTCACCCCCCAGCCGGTGACGCCTCCCGCGAGCATCGCGGCGGCCCGCGGCGCGGTGAGCGGGATCCGGCGCCGCTCCGCCAGCTCGAACATGAAGAAGCTCCCCACCAACGGGATGCCCATCAGGGCCGACACGCTGGCGGCGCCACCGCCGATCGCCAGAGGCCGCGCCAGCGGGCGCAGCGCCGGGATCGCGCTGCCCAGCCAGCTTCCCGTGGCCACCCCGACATGCGCGGCCGGCGATTCGGTGCCCAGCGGCGCCCCCAACCCGACCGAGGCCAGGATCGCCAGGGCCCGCAGAGGAGCCAGGTTCCAGGGGAATCGCTCCTCTGTGCCCGAGGCGTTGACCACATCGCCGGTGAGATCCGCCCGGGCGATNGTCGTGGGGGAACGAGTACCAGGACGCGAGCGAGCCGCCGGCCCTGGGCAGGCTGACCTCGCGGGGGGCGATCGTCTGCACGGGTTGNCCCCTCCCGAGCCCGAACAGGATCAGCACCGCCAGGCTGACGCCGAGCAGAGGAAGAACCCGCAGCCAAGGCCCGCCGAGGCCGGCGGCGCTGTCGAGGCAGAGCTTGATCAGTTCGGTGAGCAGCACCGCGGCCAAGGAGCCGATCAGGCCCCCGAACAAGCCTGCGGAGGCCCACGCGCCGATCTGGGCAGGCTGCATCGACCGTGTCACGGCTGGGCTGGCGTGTTGTTGGCCGTGGCGATCCGAAAGGGGGGCGCTGCGTAAGCGGAAGGCAGATACTCGGCCGGAATCGTGCTCATGTTGCCGTCTCTGATCGATGTGTAGCTCGGAGAAAGAATCTCGATGCCATGCTCGTTGAATCTGTCCTGAATGTTCTGATGAAGCTCAGAGTAAATGAACACCATCTGATTGGGCTCACTGGTGAAGGCATTCAACTGGTAGCTGATGGCATGGTCTCCCAGCTTGGTCTGCAGCACAAAGGGTGCGGGCTCCGGCAGGATGTGGCGCGTGGCGAGAGCGGCCTCGATCAGGCTTGTGGTGGCCTCGCGNCAGGGCACGTCATAGCCCAGGGTCACTGATGTCTGCAGAATCAGGTTGCGGTTCAGCTCACGCGAGGAGATGTTGAAGTTGATCACTTCGCTGTTCAAGAGAGTTGAACTGGGAATGGTGATCACCTGATTGGATGGCGTGCAGATCCGAATCGCCAGGAAATTCTTTTCAACGACGTCGCCAATCACGTCGCCGACGCGGATGTGATCGCCAATTCGGAATGGACGTGTGAAAATCAGAATAACTCCGCCAAGCATATTGTTGATCANCGACGTAGAGCCAAGCGAGAGGAGCAGGCCGAGAAAAACGGTGATTCCCTGAAACGCGGGAGAATTGAAGCCCGGCAGGAATGGAAAGCCAACGATGGCCGTCAGGGCGATGACAAGCAGCGCCAGCAGCTTGTAGGTGGGACCGGCCCAGTCGGCATAGAAGCCAGGAATCACAAGACTGCCCTGCTCTATGGCTACGAAAAAGGGTTTGATGATGCGCAGAAAATAGTAGGCGATGACAACGATGATGACCAGAACAAAGATGCTGGGAAGATAGTTTCCGACTGCGGACAGGACAAGTTCCGCCGCCGCGAAAAAATATCCGAGGATGCTCTCGCCGAAGGCCCGTGTCCAGGGGAACAGACGCAGAATGAAGGTGGCCCAGGTAAAGAGAATGGCCAGCAACACCAGAAGGCGAACAATCCTCAGTGCCTGCAGCCCGATGGAGCTGATAGCAGACGAGGTCACGATTTCCACCCGTCGAAAACTGATGCCGGGGCAGTGGCTTGTGATGAACCGGCCAATGATCGGGAAGATTCTGCCAGTAGCCTGGATGATGGCCGCGCCGACGATCAGGGCGGCAGCGCTGGCGAAAGCGACATACAACGTATTTCGCAGCAACTGCCTTGGCTCGCGATCCTGGCGATAACGAGACAGGGCTGCCTTGATCTGTTTGAGGTACTGTTCCGCGGCTTGCTGCTTCGTTAACCGGCTGGCTTGCGCATCGCGTTCGTTGATCGTGAGCAGCACATCCGAGCCGATGCTCAGGTAAAGAGAATGGTCATCTGAGTTTTCACGGATCACCAGATCCTCCAAGGCCACCGAATCATCGTTGGCTATTCTTTTCAGCCGTTGCGTGATTGTCTGGGCTCGTTCTTCGGCTGTAAAGCCAGCAATGCCACGCCGAATGAAGAGAATCGGCTGGCCATCCAGGAGAACAGGCACGCCATCGATCTGCTGTCCTGCTCCGGCCTGCAGCTCAAGGGCTTGTGGCTTGGACTGGCTTTCGGCACGTCCGAGGACCGGCGTGCCAAGCGTCAGCAGGACAACGACAGCGAGAAGGGCCAGGGCTCGCCAGCTCTTCCGCCTCCATCGGCGAGGCACCGTTGGTGGCGCGGGGGCATGAATCAACCGATCTTGGGCTCTGATGCAGCGCGGCTGGCCCCCGGGCTGGCAGGTCTGCTTGTGGCGCTTCCGTTCGAAGGGATCAGGCATCTCTGCTCCTGATCAGCGTCTGCATCGTCAGCATGTCTTGTGGTGCACGATCTGGTCTATCAAGACCAGATCGTGATCCTCGCAGGCGGGGTCGTGCTGCTGAACGGGGCTCCTGGCGATGAGCCGGAGCGTCGGTATGGACCAGAGTGGCGAGACCTGACTTCCTCTCCTGCGATCAGCGCCTCGTGAGGCACCCATGCCTTGCTCATGCTGATCAACCGGTTGTCACCGCACCAGCAGCGGCACAACGTTGCAGCACCACTGTGCTGTTCCATGCCGTAGCCAGCCTGAATTCCGTGGCACAGCTGGTCCGCGAGCAGGCCTGCGCCACCGTTGATGCCAGCCCCACCAACCGCCTGGTGGTACTGCTGACCCTGGGTCTGGCGTGCCAGCGCGCATCCCATCCAATCCCCACGACACGTCGGGGAGAGCCTGCGCCATCGCCCTGCTTCAACTGCAGAGCAGCGCCGCGGCGTGATGGCGCAGGTGGTCGTCGATGAAGCTGCTCACGAAGAAATAGCTGTGGTCGTAGCCCTCCCGCCGCCGCAGCTGCAGGGGGTGGCCGCAGGCCGCAGCCGCCGACTCCAGAACATCGGGCCGCAGCTGGCTCTCCAGAAAGACATCGGCCATGCCCTGATCCACCAGCAGGGGCAGGGGCTGGCCGTCGGGGCCCAGCGGACCCTGGCCAGCGGCCAGCAGGGCACTGGCATCCCAGGCCTGCCAGCCCTCCGGATCGCCACCGAGCAGATGGCCGAAGGCCTTGCGGCCCCAGGGGCAGCGGCTTGGATTGGCGATCGGTGCGAAGGCCGACACCGATCGGTAGAGCCCGGGATGACGCATCGCGCACACCAGGGCCCCGTGGCCGCCCATCGAGTGGCCGCTGATGCCACGCCGGTCGGTGATCGGCAGCTGCGTTTCCAGCAGTGCCGGCAGCTCGGCGGTCACATAGCTGTGCATGCGGTAATGGCGGCTCCACGGGGTTTCGCTGGCATCCACGTAGAAGCCGGCTCCGTGGCCGAAGTCCCAGCTGCCCTCCGGGTCCGTGGGCACCTCCTCACCGCGGGGGCTGGTGTCCGGGGCCACCAGCGCCAGACCCAGCTGGGCGGCCAGCCGCTGAGCGCCGGCCTTCTGCATGAAGTTCTCGTCGCTGCAGGTGAGACCCGAAAGCCAGTAGAGGGCGGGCACCCGGGCACCCGCCAGGGCCTGGGGCGGCAGGAACACCGCCACCACGGTGTCGCCCCCCAATTCCACGGAGGCGATCCGGTAGCGCCGGTGCAGTCCGCCGAAGCAGCGGTTCTCGACGAGCAGCTCCATCCTGGTCAGCCGATCCGCTCAGCTTGACGCAGACCCGCCGACAGGCGCGGCCTCAGAAATGAATCACCGAGCGGATGCTCTTGCCCGCGTGCATCAGTTCGAAGGCCTGGTTGATGGCATCGAGTCCCATCGTGTGCGTGATGAACGTGTCCAGGGGAATCAAGCCCTGCTGGAACATCTCCACGAAGCCGGGCAACTCGCTGCGGCCCCGCACGCCGCCGAAGGCCGAGCCGCGCCACACCCGGCCGGTGACCAGCTGGAAGGGGCGGGTGCTGATCTCCTGGCCGGCGCCGGCGACGCCGATGATCGTGGATTCGCCCCAGCCCTTGTGACAGCTCTCGAGGGCGGCACGCATCACCTCCACATTGCCGATGCACTCGAAGGAATAGTCGACCCCTCCATCGGTGAGATCGATGATCACCTGCTGAATCGGTGCCTCGTGATCGCGCGGATCGATGCAGTCGGTGACCCCGAGCTGCCGGGCAATGCTGAATTTCTCGGGATTCACATCGATGCCGATGATGCGCGAGGCCCCGGCCATCACAGCGCCGATCACCACCGCCAGACCGATCCCGCCCAGGCCGAACACGGCCACCGTGCTGCCGGGCTCCACCTTGGCGGTGTTGCGCACCGCGCCGATGCCGGTGGTCACACCGCAGCCCAGCAGGCACACCTTCTCGAGCGGGGCCTGCTTGCTGATCCTGGCCACGGCGATCTCCGGCAGCACCGTGTATTCGGAGAAGGTGGAGGTGCCCATGTAGTGGTGCAGCATGCGGCCGTCCTTCGAGAAGCGGCTGCTGCCATCGGGCATCAGGCCCTTGCCCTGGGTGGTTCGGATCGCCTGGCAGAGGTTGGTCTTGCCGGAGCGGCAGAACTTGCACACGCCGCACTCCGGTGTGTAGAGGGGGATCACGTGATCGCCCACGGCCACGGAGCTGACTCCATCACCCACCTCCTCCACGACGGCGCCGCCCTCATGGCCCAGGATCGCCGGGAAGAGGCCTTCCGGGTCCGCGCCGGAAAGGGTGTAGGCATCGGTGTGACACACGCCGGTGGCCACCACCCGCAGCAGCACCTCACCGGCACGGGGAGGCGCCACATCGATCTCCGTGACCTCCANGGGTTCA
>NZ_LFEK01000030.1 GCF_001039265.1 Synechococcus sp. GFB01
CCGCACCAGGCCGATGGCCGGTACTGCAGCGGCTCGGTGACCGGAGGGATGGGATGGTGGCGCATGGCGCCAATGTAGAGGCCGCCAGCGCGACGCCTGGGCAGACTGAACGGCCAGCCGCCACTGCTGCGCCCGATGCCCGCCGCGTCCAATCGCCCCCGGCTGCCGCTGATCGCCACCGCGATCACAGTGGTCCGGGCTGTCGCCTGGCGGGCGGCTGGTGGCTCGGGTCGCTGCAGCGCGGTCCGGCCACCGCGTCCAAGGCCCAGCCCGCCCTGCAGCGGCAGGCCGATGCCCTGCTGCAGCGGCTTGAGCAGGGCGAAGCCAGCGAGGCGGAACAGCAACGCCTGCTGGAACTGCTGGTGGCCCTGGATCGCAAGGCGGAGGCCACCGTCATCCTGGAGCGCCTGGCCGATCAGNCAGCCCCAGCGCTGGAGTCTGCGGCTGCTGCTGGCGGAACTGCGGCGCGACCAGAACGATCGCGCCGGGGCCGAGCGGGAGGTACGGCAACTCCTCAACCTGCGCCCCGACCAGGTGGAGGGGCTGCAGCTGATGGCCCTGCTGCAGCTGGAGACCGGTCGGGGCCAGCTGGCCGTGAGCCAGCTGCAGGCGGCGCTGGAGCGGGCCAGCAAGCCCCAGCGCAGACCGGAGGCACTGCCGATCGGCCTGCTGCTCGCCAACGTGCTGCAGCGCCAGAAGCAGACCACCCAGGCCGAGGCCCTGCTGAGCCGACTGGCCGCCGATTTCCCCACCGATCAGCGTCCGCTGCTGGCCCGCGCCCTGATCCAGCAGGAACGCGGTGATCTCAAGGCCGCCCAGCAGTCGCTGGCCGACGCCAGGGCCCGGAAACCCGATGCGCCGGATCCACGACTCGATGCGGTGGCTGCGGCGTGGGGCCTGGCCCCGCTCAGGGAGCCTTCACGCCAGCCGAACCCGGCGAAGCCGGCTGCGTCTGCGACTGAAAGTCGCTGAGGGCGGCATCGATGGCATCCCTGGGGGGGGTCGCGTCGTCGAGGGCCGTGGCCCGGCGCAGCTTGTTCATCAGATCGATCGGATTGGTCGCATCGAACAAGGTGTTGTTCTTGCCGGTCTGCGGGCCTCCATCCAGCTCCCGCTCCTGCTGGGGGGAGCCGATCGTCTGCCCGTAGCCCCTGAGATCGTTGGCGCTCTGAGCCCTCACAGCCGATGCACCCAGAAGCAGCGCGGCCGACAGGGCAAGCGAGCGCAGCCCTGCCGGTGCAATCGATCCCGTCAACCACGCCCGCATTTGTTCCGCCATCTGTTCATCCTGCCTTCCATGCCTGCATGCTAATGGCGTCGTCCGGTCGTCCATGCGCATCGCCAGCTGGAACGTGAATTCGGTGCGCACCCGTCTCGATCAGGTGCTCGGCTGGCTGGAGCGGGAGCAGCCGGAGGTGCTCTGCCTGCAGGAGACCAAGGTGGCCGACGCGCTGTTTCCCCTGGCGGCGTTCGAGGGGCTGGGCTACGGCTGTGCCATCAGCGGCCAGAAGGCCTACAACGGCGTGGCCATCGCCAGNCGACTGCCGCTGGAGGATGTGCGGATCGGGCTGGATGCGCTTCTGCCGGGAGACCGGGAGGCCGCCGAGCTGAGCGAGCAGAAGCGGGTGATCAGCGCTCTGATCGATGGTGTGCGGGTGCTCAACCTGTATGTGCCCAACGGCAGCTCGCCGCAGAGCGAGAAGTACACCTACAAGCTGCAGTGGCTGGCCTGCCTGGGGCGCTATCTGGCGGTTCAGGCCGATCAGGGCGATCCCCTGTGCCTGGTGGGCGACTTCAACATCGCCCCGGAAGCGCGCGACATCCACGACCCCGAACGCCTCACCGGCGGAATCATGGCCACCGAGGCGGAGCGGCAGGCCCTGCAGGTCGCCCTGGGCGAGCGCCTCACCGATGTCTTCCGGGTGTTCGAGCCGGGCAGCGGCCACTGGAGCTGGTGGGACTACCGCACCGGCGCCTGGGACACAGACCGCGGCTGGCGGATCGATCACATCTACCTCTCTGACGACCTGCTCGCCTGCGCCACAGGCTGCGTGATCCACAAGGAGACCCGCGGCAAACCGCAACCCAGTGACCACGCCCCGGTGGTGGTGAAGCTGGCCTGGCCCGAACCCGAGCAGGAGCTGGAGGACTGACCCCCGCGGAGCCGTGATCGAGTCGAGCGAGGAGGCCGGAGCTCCGATCACACCTAGGCTTGACGACCTTTCGCTGATGTGGGCCCCATGGTCCTGGCTGACTTCGGGCTTCAGACCATCGCCCAAGGCCGACGGGTCGGCAAATGGCTCGGATTGTGCGCTGTTCTGGCTGGAACATGCCTGGCGGCTCCACCGGCGACAGCCTCGGAATCACTCTCCTTTTCCTATGGGCCGGTGATCCGGTCTCTCAAGGTCAGCTCGCTGGAGAGATTCGCAGCCGACGGCACCGTTGAAGACGATCTCGCCTTCTTCCTCGCTGCCGTCAAGCCCGAGGACTACCCCATGCTGCGGGCGGCCCTCACCGCGAAGGCCCCGATCGATCCTCTGATCGTGAGCCGGTTCTTCTACAGCGGCATCGGCGAGGACGTTCTGGAGCGACTCGGCAAGGGCATCACCCTGCTGCGCGGTGGCAACGGCAAACCGGTGCTTCGCGCGGCTCTGATCCAGGCCGCCTTTTCGGCCGATGGACTGAGCCTGCTGTCTGTACTGGAGCAGCTGCCTGCCAACATTCAGATCCACGGCGAAGACGTGATCGCCGCCGACAAGGCCGGTCGGAAGGTGCTGGCTGCAACGGAGCAGCTGGGCATCTCGATGCGCGCCCTCACAGCAGCGGAGGCCAAGACGCAACCGTCGATCGACTACGCCACTCTGAAGGATCCGCGGAAGCCCGGCAGCCACGCCGTTTCGAAGGAGGTGTGGAACCTCACGGATGCGAAGCGGAATCGCAGCTTTTACGTGGATGTCTACATCCCCTCGGTCACGGGATCCGAGCCGATCCCGGTGATCGTCTTTTCCCATGGCCTGGCCTCCAGACCCGAGGATTTCGCGGCACCCCTGCAACAGATCGCTTCGCATGGCTTCCTGGTTGTTGCTCCTCAGCATCCCGGCAGCGACACCATCTGGCTCAAGGAGATGCTGCAAGGCCTGCACCGTGACATCTTCGACGTAAATGACTTCACCAACAGGCCGAAGGACATCAGCTTCGTGCTCGATGAGCTGGAGCGCCGGAATGGTACGCAGTTCAACGGCAGACTTGAGCTTCGGAAGGTTGGGATTGCCGGGCATTCCTTCGGTGGCTACACAGCATTGGCCGTCGGCGGCGCCAGCATTGATCCAGACAATCTCCGGGCCGAGTGTGAGCGCCCCTTCGCGGCCCTGGACATCGCTTTGCTTCTGCAATGCCAGGCCCTCAGAATCCCGCCGGAGCAGTTGACGAATCTCCAGGATTCCAGAGCAGCCGCTATCTTTGCAGCCAATCCTGTGAACCGCAGTATCTTCGGCAAGCAGGGCATCGAGAAGATCCGCGTGCCGATCGTGATGGCATCAGGCAGTTACGACCCGGCCACCCCGCCTGCACTGGAGCAGGCGGCATCCTTCACCTGGCTCAAGGCTCCCGAGAAGTACTGGCTGATCGTGGAAGGACAGGCCCATGTGAACTTCAACCAGATCGATCCTGGGATCAAGAAAGCGATCGAATCAATCACAGACATCACCTTGCCCGACCAGGGCCTGATCGGCAGCTACATCCAGGCAATCTCGCTGCCGTTCTTTGAGGTCCACCTGCGCAACAACAAGGCCTATGAACCATTCCTGAGATCCTCCTACGCCGAGTACCTCGCGAAAGACGAAAGATTCAAGCTGTTCATGATCAGCGGGGCTTCCACAGAGGCTCTCAAGGCTGACATCGAGGCATTCCGCAAGAAATACCCCTGATGACAGTCCCTCCTCCATGAGTCTCCGTGGGCTGGGCAGCGTTCAGGCCGCATCATGTGAGCCGATCGTCACGGCCAACCCAACCGCTCGCATGACCAACACAGCATCCCGCATCGGCCGCCAGCGCCACCGCCAACGCCACCGCCAACATCGGCCGATTCTGCAGCGCTGTGCGGCCGCGGCAGCGCTGAGCCTCAGCCTTCTCGGCACAACCGCTCCCGGCCTGGCCCAGCAGGGGATGGCGAGGGCCTCGGCGCCATCCTCCAGGACCCTGAGCTTTTCCTACGGCCCCCTGATCCGTTCCCTGAGGGTCAGCTCCCTGGAAACCTTCGTGAAGACGGGTCGGGTGGAGAACGACCTGGCCTTCTTCCTCGGTCTCGGCGCCGTCGACCCCGAAGCTCAGGCACGCCTGCGCAAGGTGATGGTGGAGCGTGCCCCCATCAACCCCCTGCTCGTCTCGCGGGTGCTGAACACCGGTGTTGGCGATGCCCTGCTGGAGAACCTGGGCGTGGGCATCACCCTGCTGCGGGGCGGCAACGGCAAGTTCGCCATCCGGGCGGCCCTGGTGAATGCCGCCTTCTCCGAGAACGGCGCCAGCCTGCTGTCGGTGATGGAGCAGCTCCCCGCCAACGTGCAGATCCACGTGGAGGAGGTGCTCCGGGTCGAGCGATTGGCCCGGCGCGCGATCGCCGGCACCGAGCGACTCGTCGCCGTGCTGGGCTCGCTCTCGGAGCGGGAGGCGGCCGATCAGAAACCGGTCGAATTCGCGACCCTGGCTGATCCGCGCAAGCCCGGGCCCTACAAGGTGTCCCGGCAGGTCTGGCGGCTCCGCGACCCCAGCCGCGCTCGCGATCTGAGCGTGCTGGTGTTCGCGCCCACCAACAGTGGCAAGGCCCCTCTGCCGGTGGTGGTGTTCTCGCACGGACTGGGCTCCCAGCCGGAGGATTTCTCGGAAGGCCTCAGCCACCTCGCCTCCTATGGCTACGTGGTGGCGGCTCCCCGTCACCCTGGCAGCGACAACGTCTGGGTCCAGGATCTGCTGCGCGGCCGTCGACGGGAACTCTTCGACATCGGCGAATTCGTCGACCGGCCGAAAGATCTCAGCTTCGTGCTCGACGAGCTGGAGCGGCGCAACGGTCGCGACTTCCAGGGGCGGCTGCAGCTGAAGCGCGTCGGCGCTGCCGGCCACTCCTTCGGGGGCTACACAGCCCTGGCCCTGGGCGGCGCCAGCGTCGACGTCGACCATCTGCGCGGCGACTGCCGGATCCCCTACGGCACGGGCAACGNCTCCCTGCTGCTGCAGTGCCAGGCGCTGAACCTGCCCAAGCTGCCGCAGAATCAGCGGGATCCCCGGGTGGCGGCGGTGTTCGCCCTCAATCCGGTGAACCGCAGCATCTTCGGCCCCAAGGGCCTGGCCGCCATGTCAGTGCCTGTGGCGCTCGGCTCGGGCACCTACGACCCCGCCACCCCGGCGGCACTGGAGCAGGCCGAATCGTTCACCTGGCTGGGCTCGCAGAACAAGTACTGGATCGTGGTGGAGGGCCAGGCTCACGTGAACTTCACCAAGATCGACCCCGGCATCAAGGAAGCCCTCAATTCGATCGCCGAACTCACCCTGCCCGACCAGGGCCTGATCAGCGGCTACATGAAGGCCACGGCCCTGCCGTTCTTCGATGTGTTCCTGAGGGGGAGCAGCACGTTTCGTCCCCATCTGCAGGCCTCCTACGCGCGGTTCCTCTCCACCGAGCAGCCGTTCAAGCTCTATCTGCTCAGCGCCAACTCGTCGGAGGGTCTTGCCGATGCAATCACGGCATGCCGGCGGGAGCAGCGTTGAAGCGCCCCCCATCGCGGGGGCAGGGCACGGAACAGCAGCGTCAGAACACCTCCAGGGCCAGCGGGGCGGCATCCGCCTCGCCCGCCGTTGCCGCGACGCGGACCCGGATGCTCTGGGCGCGCCGGCTCGACTCGCCGCAGCTGCGCGGTGTGGGGAAGATCTTGCCGGGATTGGCCAGCCCCTCCGGATCGAAGGCGCGGCGCACCAGCTGCATGGTGGCCAGGTCGTCGGGATCGAACATCCAGTCGAGATAGCAGCGCTTGTCGCTGCCGACGCCGTGCTCGCCGGTGATGCTGCCGCCGGCCTCGAGGCAGAGCCGCAGGATCTCGGCGCCGAGCTGCTGCACCCGATCGGTCACGCCGGGATCGTCGGCCCGGTAGAGGATCAGCGGGTGGAGGTTGCCGTCGCCGGCGTGGAACACGTTGGCCACCGGCAGCTCGTAGCGGCGGCTGAGCTGTTCGATCGCCGCCAGCACCGACGGCAGGGCGCTGCGGGGCACCACACCGTCCTGCACGTAGTAGGTGGGGGTGATGCGCCCCACGGCGGCGAAAGCGCTCTTGCGGCCCTTCCAGAGCAGGGCTCTGTCGGCTTCCTCGCTGGCCCGGCGGATCGTGCGCGCCCCGGCCTGCCGGCAGAGGCCGGAGGCCAGGTCCACCGCCGCGGCCACCTCCCGCTCCTGGCCATCGAGCTCGATCAGCAGCACCGCCGCCGCGTCGCGCGGGTATTCATCACGGCCGAACAGGTCGTCGACGGCATTGACGGTGAAGTTGTCCATGATCTCCATCCCGGCCGGCAGCACCCCCGCCGCCGTGACCAGGCGCACCGCCTCGCCGGCGGCCTCCATCGCCGTGAAGTCGGCCAGCAGCACGGCCACGCTCTGGGGGGCGCGCAGCAGCCGCAGGGTGATCGCCGTGGCGATGCCGAGGGTGCCCTCGCTGCCGATGAACACGCCGCGCAGGTCGAGTTCGGGCTGCTCGGCCAGCGAACCGCCCAGCTGGGTGATCGTGCCGTCGGGGAGCACCACCTCCAGGCCCAGCACGTGATTGCTGGTCACCCCGTATTTGAGGCAATGCACCCCGCCGGAGTTCTCGGCCACGTTGCCGCCGATCGAGCACACCACTTGACTGGAGGGATCGGGGGCGTAGTAGAAGCCATCGCCCGCCACGGCCCGGGTCACCCAGCTGTTGATCACGCCCGGCTGCACCACCACCAGGCGATTGGCCAGATCCACCGACAGGATCGAGCGCATGCGGCTGGTGGCGATCACCACGGCGCCGCCTTCGGCCACCGCGCCGCCGGAGAGGCCGGTGCCGCTGCCGCGGGCCACGAACGGCACGCCTGCCTCGGCGCAGAGGCGAACCACGGCCGCCACCTGCTGCGTCGTCTCGGGGAGCACCACCAGCGGCGGCTGGTGGCGGTGCAGGGTGAGGCCGTCGCAGTCGTAGGCCAGCAGCTCCTGGCGGGCCGTCACCACGGCCCGCGGCGGCAGCACGCGGCGCAGCTCACGGGCCAGCGCCGGCCAGTCGGGTTCCTGCGGATCGGGGCCCAAGGGTGGGGAGGCAACACTGCGAACTTACCGAGACCACAACATCGGGGCCGCGAATCCGCAGCCTCTGGGTCAGGATGGATTGCGCTTTTTCGGCGGTTCCGGCCTTGACCTCGGCTCCCGTTGCAGCACCAGCCTTGAACACCACCCGCTCCCAGGCCATCTTCAGCGCCGCCCAGACCCTGATGCCGGGGGGTGTCAGTTCGCCGGTGCGGGCCTTCCGATCGGTCGGCGGCAACCCGATCGTGTTCGACCGCGTCAAGGGCGCCTACGCCTGGGATGTGGACGGCAACCGCTACATCGATTACATCGGCAGCTGGGGTCCCGCCATCTGCGGTCACGCCCATCCCGAGGTGATCGCGGCCCTGCACGAGGCCCTCGACAAGGGCACCAGCTTCGGGGCCCCCTGCGAACTGGAGAACCGGCTGGCCGAACTGGTGATCGAGGCCGTGCCGTCGGTGGAGATGGTGCGTTTCGTGAACAGCGGCACCGAGGCCTGCATGTCGGTGCTGCGGCTGATGCGGGCCTTCACCGGCCGCGAGAAGATCATCAAGTTCGAGGGCTGCTATCACGGCCACGCCGACATGTTCCTGGTGAAGGCCGGCTCGGGCGTCGCCACGCTCGGCCTGCCCGATTCCCCCGGCGTGCCGCGCACCACCGCCGCCAGCACCCTCACCGCTCCCTACAACGACCTCGAGGCGGTGAAGCAGCTCTTCGCCGAGAACCCCGGCGAGATCGCCGGCGTGATCCTCGAGCCGGTGGTGGGCAATGCCGGCTTCATCCCGCCGGTGCCCGGCTTCCTGGAGGGCATCCGCGAACTCACCAAGGAGCACGGTGCCCTGCTGGTGTTCGACGAGGTGATGACCGGCTTCCGGATCAGCTACGGCGGCGCCCAGGCGAAGTTCGGCGTCACCCCCGACCTCACCACCATGGGCAAGGTGATCGGCGGCGGCCTGCCGGTGGGGGCCTACGGCGGCCGGGCCGACATCATGAGCATGGTGGCGCCGGCCGGCCCGATGTATCAGGCGGGCACCCTCAGCGGCAATCCCCTGGCGATGACCGCCGGCATCAAGACCCTGGAGCTGCTGCGCCAGCCGGGCAGCTACGAGCGCCTCGAGGCGGTCACCAGGCGCCTCATCGACGGCATCCTCGAGGCGGGCCGCAGCGCCGGCCTGCCGATCACCGGCGGATCGATCAGCGCCATGTTCGGCTTCTTCCTCTGCGAGGGGCCGGTGCGCAACTTCGAGGAGGCCAAGGCGGCCGACACGGCGCGCTTCGGCAGGCTGCACCGCGCCATGCTCGAGCGGGGCGTGTACCTGGCCCCGAGCGCCTTCGAGGCGGGCTTCACCTCCCTGGCCCACTCCGACGCCGACATCGACACCACCCTGGCCGCCTTCCGCGAGTGCTTCGCGGCGGTGGCCTGATCCCGCCGAGCTCCTGCTGATGCAGCGTCGCAGCCTGCTCCGCACGGCCGCAGCAGCCGCCGGCACGGCGGGCGCGGCTGGCCTGCTGAGCGCCTGCCGCATCCGCCGGGCCGACACCGCCCCCAGCTCCTCACTGCCGCTGGTGCGCTGGCGCATGGCCACCAGCTGGCCCCATTCCCTCGACACGATCTTCGGTGGCGCCGAAACGATCAGCCGCCGGGTGCGCGAGCTCAGCGGCGGCCGCTTCCTGATCCAGCCCTATGCCGCCGGTGAACTGGTGCCCGGGCTGGAGGTGCTCGACGCGGTGCAGAACGGCTCGGTGGAATGCGGCCACACGGCCAGTTACTACTACCTGGGCAAGAATCCCGCCCTGGCCTTCGGCACCGCCGTTCCCTTCGGCCTCACGGCCCAGCAGCAGAACGCCTGGCTCTATGAGGCGGGAGGCCTGGACGCCATCAATCGGGTGCTGGCCGATTTCGGCGTGATCGGCTTCCCGGCCGGTAACACCGGAGNCCAGATNGGGGGGTGGTTCAAGCGCCCCCTGACGGGGCTGGCCTCCCTGGGAGGGCTGAAGATGCGCATCCCCGGTCTCGGCGGCAAGGTGATGGCCGCGCTGGGGGTGAACGTGCAGGTGCTGCCCGGCGGCGAGATCTACCTGGCGCTGGAGCGGGGTGCTATCGACGCGGCCGAGTGGACCGGCCCCTACGACGACGAGAAGCTCGGCCTGCCCCGGGCGGCCCGCTACTACTACTACCCGGGCTGGTGGGAACCCGGCCCCACCCTCAGCGCCCTGGTGAACCAGCAGGCCTGGCGGCGGCTTCCGAAGGAGTACAGGGCCATGTTCGGCACCGCCTGCCACGAGGCCAATCTCAACATGCTCAGCCGCTACGACGCGCTCAACGCCGAGGCGCTGCAGCGCCTCCAGAAGGGAGGCACGCAGCTGGAGTACTACGGCGACGCGATCCTCACAGCCGCCCGCTCCGCCAGCGACCAGCTGTTCGCCGACACCGCCCGCACGGATCGCGGCTTTCGCGACCTCTATGGCCAGTGGCGGACCTTCCGCGACCAGGTTCAGGCCTGGAACCGGATCAACGAACTCTCCTACGCCAACTTCAGCGCCGGCAGTGCGGCCCGATGAACCGATCCCGCCGCCGGCTTGAGCATCTTCCCGAGCGGATCGACCGGCTCAACCAGGCGGCGGCCTGGCTGGGCCGTCTGGCCATCCTGCTGATGCTGGCACTCGGGGCCTGGAATGTGGTGGGCCGCTACCTCGGACTGGCCGTAGGACGCAACCTCAGCTCCAACGCGCTGATCGAGGGGCAGTGGCTGCTGTTCTCGCTGGCCTTCCTGCTGGGCCTGGGCTGGACCCTGCAGAAGGATGGCCATGTGCGGATCGATGTGCTGAGCAGCCAGTGGAGCCCGCGCCAGCGCCAGCGCCTCGAATGGCTCGGCAGCCTGCTGCTGCTGCTGCCCTTCACCCTGGCGGTGCTGGGCCTGTCGGTGGAGCCGGCGCTGCAGGCCTGGCGCATTCAGGAGGCATCGCCGGATCCCGGCGGCCTGCCCCGCTACTGGTCCAAGAGCCTGGTGCCGCTCGGTTTTCTGCTGCTGAGCCTGCAGGGCATCGCCGCGGCGCTCCGGGCCCGGCGCGGCCTGCGCCAGTCGCCGGAACAGCACGGCTGAAGCGGCGATGGAGATCGAAGCCTTCGGCTATGTGATCAGCGTCATGCCCGGCGAGGTGCTGGGTCCGGCCATGTTCCTGGCGCTGGTGGCGGCGCTGTTGAGCGGCTACCCGGTGGCCTTCGGCCTCGGCGGGGTGGCGGTGCTGTTCGGCCTGGTCGGCATGGCGCTGGGCGTGATCGAGCCGCAGTTCCTCAATGCCCTGCCGCAACGGATCTTCGGGATCATGAGCAACTTCACCCTGCTGGCGATCCCGGCCTTCGTGTTCATGGGATCGATGCTCGAGAAATCGGGCATCGCCCAGCGGCTGCTGGAGGCGATGGGACGTCTGCTGGGGCGTGTGCGCGGCGGTCTGGCCCTGGCGGTGGTGCTGGTGGGGACCCTGCTGGCGGCCACCACCGGCGTGGTCGCCGCCACGGTGACCACCATGGGCATGATCTCCCTGCCGGCGATGCTGCGCGCCGGCTACGACCGCTCCCTGGCGAGCGGGGTGATCACCGCCTCCGGCACGCTGGGGCAGATCATTCCGCCCAGCATCGTGCTGGTAGTGCTGGGCGATCAGCTGGGCGTGTCGGTGGGCGACCTGTTCATGGGCTCGCTGATCCCCGGTCTGCTGATGGCCGGAGCCTTCGCGCTCTACGTGGTGGCCGTGAGCACCTGGAAACCAGCTCTGGCCCCGCCGCTGCAGACCGGGGAGCTGGCCGCCGGGACCACGGCCCCATCCCTGCTGCAGGTGCTGGTGGCGCCCCTCGGCCTGATCCTGCTCGTGCTCGGCAGCATCTTCTTCGGCATCGCCACCCCCACCGAGGCCGGCGCCCTGGGGGCTCTGGGGGCGATGGGTCTGGCGGCCTGCGACGGCGGCTTCAGCCGCAGCGACCTCAACCAGGTGTGCGACGACACGCTGCGCACCACGGCCATGGTGATGGCCATCCTGCTGGGATCCACCGCCTTCAGCCTGGTGTTCCGCGGCGTGGGCGGCGACCAGCTGATCAGCGACCTGCTGCTCAACCTGCCGGGCGGCAGCACGGGCTTCCTGGTGGTGAGCATGGCGGTGATCTTCGCGCTGGGCTTCTTCATCGACTTCTTCGAGATCGCCTTCATCGTGCTGCCGCTGCTGCTGCCCAGCGCACGCCAGCTCCTCGGACCGGAGTCACTGCTGTGGTTCGGGGTGGTGATCGGCACGAACCTGCAGACGTCGTTCCTCACCCCACCCTTCGGCTTCGCGCTCTTCTATCTGCGCGGCGTGGCCCCACCGGAGCTCACCACCCGCGCCATCTACCGCGGCGCCTGGCCATTCATCGCCGTGCAGCTGATGGTGCTGCTGGCTGGTCGATTCCCTCCTTCCCGGCCGCCTGGGTGACCCTTGGCTGCCTTCGCTGGACTGGCCCCGGCCGCCGGCCAGATGAAGGCGGCATCAGGGCGCCGAGGTTCACCAGCTCAGCAGCAGCGGCAAGCCAGGCCGGAAGTCGGCCTGCCGACCGCGGCTCTCGTCATCCAGGCCAAGCTCCACCGCGTAGGCCGGTCCGTGCCGCAGCCTGACCGGCGGAATGGCGACCAGAGCCTGCAGCTCGGCTGACACAGGGTCTGCCAGGGACCGATCAGCTCGACCCGGGTGATCTGGCGCAGCCCGAAACGATGCTCGAGCGGTTGTGAGCGCTGGGCGGGATAGCGATCGGGACGCTGACCGAAGGGGATCTGGAACAGCCAGAGCTCCGTGACCCGGTCGCTGTTGGCTCCCACCGCAATCGTCATGCCATCGGGCAGATAAGGGGGCTGGTAGGCCCAGCTGGGGAAGGGAGCCTGGTCACCGGAATCGCCACCGGGACGCAGACCGATCCCGAACGGACAGCATCCATCGCGCCGTCCCTGCCATCGCTCCCAGAGACCGGTGGGAGCGATGGCCGGTGATGTCGCCTCGGCCGGGTCATGCACCCACAGCAGCTCGAGCATGGCATTGCGAAAGAAGAACCGCCGGTTGGCTGTTCCCTGGCCGGGATGGGTGTTCGACGTTCCCTCCACCAGGCCGAAGGAAATGAGTCGCTCGGCCGCGGCGGCACCGATGTCGGTGAGGATGAAGAGATGATCGAGTTCAGAGGCCATCGCATTCCATGATCCTCAATGGGCCGGGATTCCCAGAGGGGAAGGTGCTTGCAAGGCCAGGGCGAGGCTCCGGCTCGCCATGACCAGTGAAGTTCCTTAACCGTGATGGGCACGAGGCAGAAAGCCCGCAACCATGACAGCAGCGTGAGCGCGAGCTGAGTTGTGACGCCTAAGACGCTCCAGTGCCTGCGCAGGTGGGCGCTCCTGATGCTCCCCCTGGCAGCACTTCTCACCGGCCCCGGCCATGCCGTACCGCTGAATCCAGGGGGCCAGGCAGCGAAGCCAGCAGCCCGGCCTGCCCAGGCTCAGCCCAGGGAGCAGCCCCCGCCGGTGCGGCTGGGTCTAGAACCCAGGGCGATCGATCTTCTCAAGGCGGCCAGCGCTCGCCTCGCGGCGGCTCGCAGCATGAGCTTCACAGCTGTGAGCACCTACGAAAGCCCCAGTCGACTGGGACCTCCTCTGGCCTACATGACGCGATCGGAGGTCACCCTGCAACGACCGAACAAATTGCGGGTGATCACCCTGGGCGACGGACCGGCTTCGGAATTTTTCTACAACGGCAAGACGATGACAGCGTTTGCCCCGGCTGACAATCTCGTGGCTGTGGCCAAAGCTCCTCCCAAGATCGACGCCATGCTGAAGGCGGCCTACGACTCGGCGGCGATCTACTTCCCGTTTTCCGATCTGATTGTTGCCGATCCCTACAAGGATCTCGCCGATGGACTGGTGCTGGCNTTCTACATTGGCCAATCCAGGATCGTTGGTGGCATCACAACGGAGATGATCGCGATCGCCAACGACAAGGTCTTCGCCCAGATCTGGATTGGCGCTGAAGACAAGCTGCCGCGCATGATTCGCGCCGTGTACGCGGATGATCGATCCCGACTCCGCCAGCAGACGGAATTCTCGAACTGGCAGCTGAATCCCACCCTCTCGCCCGACAGCTTCGCCTCCGCCAGGGCGGGCCTGGCGAAACCCATCCCCTTCGCCCATCCAAACTCCGCTCCTGCCCGGGGCGGAACGCCCACCAGGTAAAGGAGGCAAGCCGAACCCATGATCAGACTGATGATGAACCGAATCGTGGCCGCAGGATTGCCCCTGGTGCTGATCGGACTGTGTCCAGGGCCGGCTGCAGCCTGGATGCACGCCAACAGCTTCGGCGGCAGCACCATGCACACCTACGGCTCAACCGAGCACAGCAACTTCTGGGGAGGGAGCACCGACCACACCTTCGGCGAGGGCACCACGCACACCAACGCCTATGGCGGCAGCGCCACGCATTACTACGGTGGAGGCTGGTCGAAGACGGGAATGGATGGCGGCACGGCCTATGGCGACGCCCACTACGGTGGAGCCTATTATCATCCGCCAGGTTATTATGGTTACCCGGGCTACCACCCACCGGCAACGGTAGGCTATTATGGAGCAGGTTGTTATAACTGCGGTGGCTGGGCCACGGCTGCCGCGGCCGCCACGGGGGCTGCCGTGGGAGCCGCAGCCGTTGGCGCCTCGAGTGCCGGTGCGAGTGCCAACGCTTATTCGGCCGGTTATGCGGCGGGAGTCACCACGGGCAGCGCCGTCAGCTACGTGATGGGCGCCATCTACAACGCCCTGCCGCCCGGGGCTGTTGCCGCAACGGTGGGCGGCACCACCTACTACATGGCCAATGGTGTCTGGTTCCTGCCGTCCTATGGAGCCAACGGGGTGTACTACCGGGTCGTGCCGAGTCCCTGAGGTCGGATCGGCTGACTCTGATCNGCTGACGCCACTGCTGCATCAGCACCGGAGCCGTTCGCCACGGTGTTGCATCGATGTTGCGAGGGTGTTGCCGGGTTGTGATCGTGTTGCCGGCCGGCGCCACCCTGCATAGCGTGGTGATTCAAGCCGGATCCGAACCATCCGGTGGTTCCGCCACCCCACAGCGCGCCACCGGGATGCAGGTGCTCCGATTGATCACCAACGGGAGCGTGGCCGGCATCCTGGTTCTGGCCATCCTGGTCGCCGTGGCCGCCGCCCTGCCCGCGCTCGCGGCCACAAGCATCCCCCAGGCGCCCTGCCCCGCCGGCATGGTCATGATTCCGGCCGGCAGCTTCCGCATCGGTGCCTCCGGCCAGCTGCCGGAGGAGCGCTCGGCCGACGGCGTGCGCGTCGGGTCCTTCTGCCTGGGTCGCCATGAAGTCACCAACCGGGAATTCGCCGCCTTCGTGGAAGCCACCGGCTACCGCAGCGTGGCTGAGCGCCCCCTCCCCGCCGAGCAGTTCCCGGGCCTGAGCGTCGCCGAGCGCCGCCCGGGATCGGTGGTGTTCCGCGCTCCTGACGAGGCTGGAGCGATCGCGGAGCTGAGCTGGTGGCACTGGACCCCCGGTGCCGACTGGCGCCATCCCGAGGGGCCGGGAAGTTCGATCAGCGGCCGCCTCGAGCACCCGGTCGTTCAGGTGGCCTACGAGGATGCAGCCGCCTACGCGGCCTGGGCCGGCGCCGCCCTGCCGAGCGAGGCTCAGTGGGAGTTCGCCGCCCGGGGTGGCCTGCGGGATCGGGTGTTCAGCTGGGGCAACACCTGGCAGCCGCAGCGGGCGAACACCTGGCAGGGGGAGTTCCCGATCCGGGACACCGCCGAGGACGGCTTCTCCGGCACGGCACCGGTGGGCTCCTACGCCCCCAACGGCTACGGGCTCTTCGACATGACCGGCAACGTGTGGGAATGGACCGACGACTGGTACGCGCCGGGCCATGAGGGGATGGCCGATCGACGCGACCCGGTGGCCGCCGATGCCTCCGCCTCCTTCGATCCGCGGGATCCGGGGGTGGCCAAGCACGTGATCAAGGGGGGTTCCTTCCTCTGCTCCCCCGACTACTGCAGCCGCTACCGGCCGGCGGCCCGGGAAGCCCAGAGCCCCGACACGGGCACCTCCCACATCGGTTTCCGCCTCATGACCCCCCTCGCCAGCACCACCTCCACCCATGGCTGACCTCCGCTCGGGCTTGATCGCGCTGATCGCCCCGCTGCGCCGCATCCGCTTCGGCTGGGGGCGGCGCCTTGCAGCCCTCACCATGGTGCTGCTGCTGGGCTGGCAGACCGGCTGGGTGCCCGCCGCTGCCCAGCGGATCACCGGCAGGCTGGGAACCCCCGATGCCACCACCACAATTCCCGGCAACCAGTTGCCGGCTGCCGCCCCGCCCTTCGGTGGGGTGATCAAGACCGACGCCCTGACCTCCAGGCCCTGGTGGGCGCCTCGGATCGTGCCGCCGCAGCAGGCGCCCAACGTGCTGCTGATCATCACCGATGACGCCGGTTTCGGGGTGCCCAGCACCTTCGGCGGGGTGATNCCCACACCGGCCATGGACCGGGTCGCCAAGGCGGGTCTGCGATACAACCGCATGTTCTCCACGGCGCTGTGCTCCCCCACGCGCGCCGCCCTGATCACCGGCCGCAACCANCACTCGGCCGGCTTCGGGGTGATCTCGGAGCAGTCGACGGGCTTCCCCGGCTACAACAGCATCATCGAGCGCGACAAGGCCACGATCGGCCGTCTGCTCAAGGACAACGGTTACGCCACCGCCTGGTTCGGCAAGGACCACAACGTGCCCGCCTTCCAGGCCAGCCAGAGCGGACCGTTCGACCAGTGGCCCACCGGCATGGGCTTCGACTACTTCTACGGCTTCGTGGGCGGTGATGCCAACCAGTGGCAGCCGAACCTGTTTCGCAACACCACCCAGATCTATCCCTTCGAGGGCAAGGCTCCCGGCAGCTGGAACCTGGTCACCGCGATGGCCGATGACGCCATCGACTACATGACGCGGATGCACCAGATCAACCCCAGCAAGCCGCTGTTCATCAAGTACGCCCCCGGTGCCACCCATGCGCCCCACCACCCCACCCAGGAGTGGGTGGAGCGGATCCACGCCATGCATCTGTTTGACGATGGCTACGAGAAACTGAGGGAGCGCATCTTCGCGAACCAGAAAAAGCTCGGCGTGATTCCGAAGGACGCCAAGCTCGATCCCTGGCCCGCCGATGTGATCACTCCGTGGGATCAGCTGAGCCCGGAAGCCCAGAAACTGTTCATCCGCCAGGTGGAGGTGTTCGCCGCCTACGCCGCCTACAGCGACTACGAGATCGGCCGGGTGATCCAGCAGTTCGAGGATCTCGGCAAGCTCGACAACACCCTGATCATCTACATCAACGGCGACAACGGCACCAGCGCCGAGGGCGGACCGCTGGGCACCCCCAACGAGGTGGCGTTTTTCAACGGTCTCAACAAGTTGCCCGTTGAGGTGCAGATGAAGTTCTTCGATGTGTGGGGCACCGAGCAGACCTACAACCACATGTCGGCGGGCTGGTCGTGGGCGTTCGATACACCGTTCAGCTGGTTCAAGCAGAACGCCTCCAGGCTCGGCGGCGTGAACCAGAACATGGTGGTGTCGTGGCCGGCGCGCATCAAGGACAAGGGCGCCCTGCGTGAGCAGTTCGTGCATGTGATCGACGTGGTGCCGACGATCCTCGAGGCGGCAGGCTTGCGGGCACCCGATGTGGTGGACGGCATCCCCCAGAAGCCGATCGAGGGCACCAGCTTCCTGTACACGTTTGACTCGAAGAATGCCAAGGCGCCCTCCCGTCACAGAACCCAGTACTTCGAAATGATGGGCCAGTGGGCTCTTTACAACGATGGCTGGCTGCTGAGCACCAAGGTGAACCGGGCCCCGTGGGACGCCTTTGGCCCGGCCAACCCGGACCCGCTCAACAACCAGACCCTGCAGCTCTATAACCTCAACGAGGATTTCAGCCAGACCAACGACCTGGNTGCCCAGAATCCCCAGAAGGTGAAGGAGATGAAGGAGGCCTTCGTCGCCGAAGCGAAGAAGTATCAGGTGTTTCCGCTCGACGCCTCGGTGGCAGCGCGCATCGTGGCACCCCGGCCGAACATCACCGCCGGCCGCGACACGTTTTTCTATACCCATCCGATGGTGGGGCTGCCCCAGGGCGATTCGCCCCTGTTGCTGAACACGTCCTACACCGTGACCGCCGACATCGAGGTACCAGCAGGCGGTGCGGAGGGCATGCTGCTCACCTCGGGCGGCCGCTTCGGGGGCTACGGCTTCTATCTGAAGAACGGCAAGCCGGTGTGGCTGTGGAACATGGTGGATCTTGAGAGGCTGAAGTGGGAGGGAACCGAGCCGCTTTCACCCGGCAAGCACAAGGTTGCGTTCGATTTCGACTACGACGGCAAAGGGGCGGGCACCCTGGCCTTCAACGACTTCAGCGGCGTCGGCCGCCCCGGCACCGGCACCCTCAAGGTGGATGGCAAGGTGGTGGCCACCAAAACGATGCCCAGGACCCTGCCGATGATCCTGCAGTGGGACGAAAGCTTCGACATCGGCTCCGACACCCTCACCGGCGTCAATGACGCCGACTACCGGCCGCCCTTCGCCTTCACCGGGCGGCTCAACAAGCTCACCGTGACCCTCGATCGGCCCAGCCTTTCGCCTGAGGACATCCGCAGTCTCGAGGCCGCCCAGCGGAACAACAAGATGAGCGAATGAGCAGACGCTTCGGCCTCCTGCCTCCGGTTCAGCCGCCGGAGGCGGAGAGAGCCCCTACCAGGGCAGCACCTCGCCGTTGGCGTGCCAGAAGGTGCCGGAGTTCTCGAGCGTGAGGCCATCGATGCGGGCCAGCAGGCCCCGCACGGCCGTCTCGGGGGTGATGCCGCTGCTGGTGAAACCGGTCATCGCGGTGCTCACCATGCCGGGGTGCAGGATGGCCACGGCGATGCCACGCGGGCGCAGGTCGATCGAGAGCGATTTGCCGGCCATGCACAGCGCCACCTTCGACATGCGGTAGCCGTAGGAATTGCCGGAGCTGTTGTCGGCGATCGAGCCCATCCGGCTGGTGATCAGGATCACCCTGGCGCCGGCCGGCAGCTGGGGTAGCAGGGCCGCGGTGAGGCGCAGCGGTCCGATGGCATTCACCTCGAACTGCCGGCGGATGCTCTCCACATCGAGATGGGTGAGGGTGTTGCGCTCGAGCAGGCCGGCATTGTTGATCAGGATGTCGATCGGCAGCTCGTCGAGGCGCTCCACCAGGTGCTGGATGGAGGCTTCGCTGGTCACGTCGACGCCGGCCTCAATCCGCACACCGAGGGCCTCCAGCTCGGCTGAAGGTGCCCGGCAGGCCGCAACCACCTGATCGCCGCGGGCCTGGAGCTGGCGGCAGAACTCCAGGCCGATGCCCCGATTGGCGCCCGTGATCAGAACCGTGGCCATCAGAGCGGACAGTCTCCAGCTCGGTAGGCGTCGACCATCTCACCGAGCCGATCGGCCGCCACCGCGACCTTCTCGACCTGATCCCCGTAGGCCTGGGCGTAGCGGGCATAGGCGTCGGGGTCGACACGCCGCAGGGTGGCCCGCTGATCGGGGTTGAGGCGCATCTGGCGCATCACGGCCAGCTGGGGATTGAAGGTGTCCGTGCGGAAGCGGCCGATCGCGCTGCGCTGCTCACGGCAGGCGTTGCTATGGCGCTGCCGGGCCTCATGGCGAAGCTTCAGCACCAGGGCTGCTCCGCCGGCAACGGCAGCCAGCACGGCAAGAAGGATGAGCCTGCGGCGCAGGGAGGGCGACAGCTGCGGCATCGGAACGACCCTGCGATCACCATTCTGCCTGCGAGACGTTCTGCGGCCCGCGCCTGCCACAGTCACTGTTACAGCAGTTCAGCCCCAGATCCCCAGAGGCTGGAGCCCCTCCCCGGCGGCCGGCGGATGGTCCGACATCCAGTCCTGACAGGTGGTCAGCCAGAGGATCTCCGCGTCGGCGAGGTCGTAGCCGGCATCGCGCACCTGGCTGGCCAGACGCTCCGCATCGCCCTCCAGCTCCTGGAGGCGCTGCTGCCAGGCGGGATCGGCGCGCACCATCGCGATGAAGGCATCGAGCTGCGCTTGCGACATGGGACGGCAGCGGGGAAAGCATCTCCCCCTTCTCTAGCTGGAGCGCTCGGCACCTGCCAGCCCCTTCTCCCGCATGCGGCCGCGGCCAGTTCGCGGCTTTCGAAGGCATGGAAATCGAGTCCGCAGGCCTGCTCCACCAGCTCGTGCATGGTGGCGCGCCGCCAGGGAGGCGTGAGGTCGATCTCGCCGCCTGGTAGGTGATGCGGGTGTCGCCGCACACCTGCTCGCAAGCCGAGCTGATCAGCTGCTCGGTGAGATCCATCATGTCGTGATAATCGGCGTAGGCTGATAGATCTCCACCGAGGTGAACTCGGGGTTGTGACGGGTGCTCACCCCCTCGTTGCGGAAGATGCGGCCCAGTTCGTAGACCCGCTCGAAACCGCCCACCACCAGCCGCTTGAGGTGCAGCTCGGTGGCGATCCGCAGCGTCAGCGGCAGGTCCAAGGCGTTGTGATGGGTTTCGAACGGCCGGGCATCGGCCCCGCCGGGCACGCTCTGCAGCACCGGTGTCTCGATCTCGAGAAAGCCCCGCTCATCCAGCCAGCGGCGCATGGCGCTCACCATCCGGGCCCGCGCCGGAAGGTCTCGCGGGTGTGGGGCGACACGATCAGATCGAGGTAGCGCTGGCGGTAGCGCTTCTCCACATCGGCCAGACCATGCCACTTGTCGGGCAAGGGCTGGAGAGCCTTGCTGAGCATCTGCCAGCCGCTCACCTTCACCGAGAGCTCACCGCGGTCGGTGCGCCGCAACGTGCCCGTGACACCGATCAGATCGCCGGCATCCACCAGGGAGGTGAGCTGGCCGAAGGCCCCAGGGCTGGCCGCCTCGAGGGTCGCCTTCTCGAGATAGAGCTGGATCGGCCCCGATTCATCCACCAGGGTGAAGAAGGCCAGCTTCCCCATCACGCGCCGGGTCATCACCCGACCCGCCACCGCCACGGCGGCCAGGCGCTCCTGGCCGCTGGGCAGATCGGCGTGCAGCCGCTGCAGCTCGGCATGGCAGTGGCTGGGCTCGAAGCGCAGCGCGTAGGGACCCTGGCCCAGCTGGGCCAGGGCAGCGGCTTTCTCCAGACGGGTCTCGCGCAGATCCGACACCGGCGATCAGGGGCGACTCAGTCGGCCCATCCTGCAGGAGAGGAGGCTCGGGCCGGATCTGGCATGCATGGAAAGGTGAGCGGCTGGCGGATCAGCCCAGGGCCGCCAGACCCGTATCGCCCACCCGCTGCGAGGCGTAGCCGGTGCCGCGCACGGTGAGGATCAGCTCGGGGTTGCGGGGATCGGGCTCGAGCTTGCCGCGCAGGCGCGCCACGTACACGTCGACCACGCGCAGATCGGCGGCACGGCGTGGCGGATAGCCCCAGAGCTGTTCGAGGATCTCGGCACGGGGAACCACCCGGCCTGGCTCCCGGAACAGCAGCTCCAGCAGGCTGAATTCGGTGTAGGTGAGGGCGATGCGCTCGCGTCGCGGGTCACCTGGCGCCGGTTGGTGTCGACCACCAGGTCGCCCACCCGCAGCACACCGCTGCCGGTCGGCAGCTCGCGCGGCTCAGTGCTGGCCGAGCCGCGGCCCACCCGCCGCAGGATGGTGGCGATGCGGGCTTCGAGCTCCTTGGGGCTGAAAGGCTTCGGCAGGTAGTCGTCGGCACCCAGATCAAGCCCCGAAACCCGCTCGGCGATGGCATCGAGGGCCGAGAGGAAGATGATCGGCACGCAGGATTCGGCCCGCAGGCGACGGCAGACCGCGAAGCCATCGAGCTTGGGCAGCATCACGTCGAGCACCACCAGATCGGGCTGCTCCTGGTGGAAGAGGCCGATCGCCTCCTCACCATCCTCGGCGCAGATCACCCGGTAGCCGGCCAGCTGCAGTCGCATCACCAGCACCCGCCGCACCGCCGCCTCGTCGTCCACAACCAGGAGGGTGGCTCTGGGCTCAGCGGACGGATTCGGCCTGTCCTCAGCGGGCATAGGCGAGTCGCCGACATGAAGAATCGCAACCCTACCCGTCAGCCTGCCCCGAGGTCAGCCCCGGGCCTGCTCGGCTGGAGCCGGTCTGAACAGATTTAAGACTTTCTGCAGGAACGGATCGCAGGAACCGTCAGGGCCAGCGCGCCTGGGCATAGCGGTTCCACTCCTGCTCGGCCGTCGCCAGGGCGGCATCGCTGTCGACTTCACCGAGCATCGCCCGTTGCAGCTGCGTGTAGAGGATCGCCTGCAGACGCTTCACGCCGGGCAAGGCCGGCACGAGCACCCGGGCCCGCTCGAGTGTCGCCGCCGAGAGCAGTCGGGCCTCGCGCACCAGCGGCGGATCATCCGAGCTGCGAATGCGCTGGCCCAGCTGTGCCAGGGCGGCGGTGGCCGAAGGCAGCACCCGGGCCTGCTCGGCAAAGCGGAGCTGGTTGGCGGCATCGGTGAGGAACAGAGCCAGGCTGAGCGCCTCGGCGGGCAGGGCGCTCTGGCGTGGCACCACCAGATTCATCAGGGCCACGTTGGCCTCGCCACTCTCACCGGTGAGCGGCGGGAAGGGAGCGGTGCGGGCCGCCACCCCGGGCGCGTTGGTCTGCAGATTGCGCAGGAAGTCGGGTCCGGTGGCCACCTGGGCCAGCTCTCCGGCCTGATAGAGCTCGATCGCCCTTCGGTAGCCCTGGCTTACCACTTCACGCGGTAGCAGGCCCCGCCGGTAGAGATCGCTCCAGAAGACGAACGCCCTGCGTCCGGCTGTGCTGTTGAAGGCAGCGCGCTGCCGGCCATCGAGGAGCTGCACACCCATCTGCACCAGGGTCTCGAGCAGCTCGGCCGAATCGTCGGGCACCACGGTCATGAACACGGCGTAGCGTCCGGTGCGGCGGCGCACTGCTTCGGCATAGGCCGGCAGCTGCTGCCAATGGAGCGGCGGCACCGCATAGCCGGCCTGCTGCAGCAGCAGCCGGTTGGCCAGGGTGATGCGGGTGGTGAGGTACCAGGGGATCGCGAAGAGGGAGTCCCCCTGGCGACCGGCCTGCCAGACCCGCGGCAGATACGCCTCGGCTGCTCCGGGTGGCAGCAGCGGCTCCAGATCCAGCAGGCCCCCCTTGCTGGCCAGGTTGGCGGCGAAGGGAGGATTGAGATTCACCAGATCGGGCGCCGTGCGGGCGAACACCGCCGCCAGCAGCTTGCGCTCCACCGAGCCCCAGGCACGTCGGTCCAGATCACCCGCACCCCGGGATGGGCCCGCTCCCAGGCCGCGATCACGCCCCGGATGTAGGCGTTGAACTTGGGCGCCAGATCCAGGGTCCAGAAGTGCAGCGCCTTCTCCCCCGCCGCTGGCCGTCGGGTGCCGCAGGCCGCCAGCAGGCCACCAC
>NZ_LFEK01000031.1 GCF_001039265.1 Synechococcus sp. GFB01
CCTCGCGGAAGGCACGGTGTAGATGAGCATCGCCGCTGCGGGCTGCAGCAGCAGGTGCTCCAGCGGCCCGCCGGATCCCGCTGCAGGTGCGCCAGTGGTCAGGCCGCCTTGCCGCCGGCCGCCTGGGCACCACGCCGTAGCGGGGCGGCCGGGTGGCGATCCGCGCCAGCGGCAGCGCGATCCGCCCGCCGGCGGCCCGCGGCACTCCCCGCACCCGCGCCAGATAGGCCTTGCGCACCCGGCGTTCGGCGAACAGGCGGCTCAGGGCCCGGTGGGTGTCGGCATCGCGGGCCAGCAGGATCAGGCCGGAGGTGTCGCGATCGAGGCGGTGCACCAGCCGCGCCTCGGGCCAGCGCCGCCGGGCCCGGCCGAGCAGCGAATCGGCCAGCTCGGGCCCGAGCCCCGGCTGGCTGAGCAGCCCGATGGCTTGGCCAGGGCCAGCAGCCACGGATCGGCATGTATCAGCTCGGGCTCCGGCTCAGCCGGCATGGCTCCGCAGCCAGGCCAGCAGATCGGCGATCACCCGGCGCCGCTCCCGGTCGTCGAACAGTTCATGCAGGCTGTCGTCGTAGCGCATGAGGGTGAGGTCGGCTGCCCGGCCCGCCGCCGCCGCCCGGACCGCGGCCACGTAGCGCTCCACCGCCAGGGGCGACACCACCGGATCGTGGCTGCTCTGCAGCACCAACAGCGGCGTGGGGGCCCGCTCCGGCGCGGCCTGCAGCCGCTGGGCCGCCGCCAGCCAGGCCGTAGCCAGCCCCGCCGAGCAGAGATCGTGCCGCAGGGGATCCTGCAGGATCCGCTCCAGCGCCGCCGGATCGTGGGCCGCCGCCTCCAGGGCAAAACCGGTGCGCAGCGTGAAGCCCGGCCACACCCTCGCCAGCAGCCGGCCCAGCCGCAGCCGCCAGGAGGGATCCACAGCCAGGGCGGGATTGCTCACCACCGTGCCCCGCACGCAGCCCGGATGGCGCTGCACGTAGTCGATCGCGATCGTGGCGCCGAGGCTGTGCCCCAGCAGAAACAGCGGCAGCGGGCCGGCCGCCGCCGCCGTGTGCTCCAGCAGGGCCGCCACCGCCGCCAGCAGATCGTCCCAGCGGCCCAGGCCGCCGCGGGGGCCGGGGCAGCGGCCGTGGCCGGGCAGATCCACCGCCGCCACCAGCACGCCCTGCCCCGCCAGTTCGGCGGCCAGGGGCTCGAACGCCTCGCCGTGGCTGCCGATGCCGTGCACCAGCGCCACGGCGGCCCAGGGCGGCGGCGCGCCGGCCGGCGGCGGCCAGGTGTAACAGGGAAAGGCGGGCATGGGGCTGGGGCGGAAGCCTCGAGACGGGGATGGGACACTGGTGCCCTGACGCTGTGAGCCTGCCGTGAAAGCTCTCTCCGTGCTCGGCTCCACCGGTTCGATCGGCACCCAGACGCTGGAGATCGCCGAGGAATTCCCGGACCGCTTCCGGGTGGTGGCCCTCACCGCGGGCAACAACCTCGACCTGCTGATCGAGCAGATCCGCCGCCACGAGCCCGAGGTGGTGGCCTTGGCCGATGCCGCCAAGCTGGCCGAGCTGCGCGAGCGCCTCGCCCATCTCGATGCCGCCGTGCGGCCGGCGCGGCTGCCGGAGCTGCTGGGCGGCCCCGAAGGCCTGGAGGCCGCCGCCGCCTGGGGAAGCGCCGATCTGGTCGTCACCGGCATCGTGGGCTGCGCCGGCCTGCTGCCCACCCTGGCCGCCATCCGCGCCGGCAAGGACCTGGCCCTGGCCAACAAGGAGACCCTGATCGCCGCCGGGCCGGTGGTGCTGCCGGAGCTCGAGACGAGCGGCTCGCGCCTGCTGCCGGCCGATTCCGAGCACTCCGCCATCTTCCAGTGCCTGCAGGGCACCCCCTGGGCCGACACCGCCCGCCTCTCCACCGGCCACCCCACGCCGGGTCTGCGCCGCATCCAGCTCACCGCCAGCGGCGGCGCCTTCCGCGACTGGGATCCTGCCGATCTGCACAAGGCCACCGTGGCCGATGCCACCAGCCATCCCAACTGGAGCATGGGCCGCAAGATCACGGTCGACTCGGCCTCGCTGATGAACAAGGGCCTCGAGGTGATCGAAGCCCACTACCTGTTCGGCCTCGATTACGACGCCATCGAGATCGTGATCCACCCGCAGTCGATCATCCACTCGATGGTGGAGCTGGCCGATTCCTCGGTGCTGGCCCAGCTCGGCTGGCCCGACATGAAGCTGCCGATCCTCTACTGCCTCAGCTGGCCCGAGCGCCTCGACACCCCCTGGCGCCGCCTCGATCTCACCGCGGCGGGCTCGCTCACCTTCCGCGCCCCCGACCCCGCCCGCTACCCCTGCATGGAGCTGGCCTACGCGGCGGGGCGCGCCGGCGGCACGATGCCGGCCGTGCTCAACGCCGCCAACGAGCAGGCCGTGGCCCTCTTCCTCGAGGAGCAGGTGCACTTCCTCGACATCCCGCTGCTGATCGAGCTGGTCTGCGATCGCCACCGGGCCGACCTGATGGCCAACCCCTCCCTGTCCGACGTGCTGGCGGTCGACGCCTGGGCCCGCCAGGCGGTGCGCGAGGCTGCAGCCCGGCTGCACGCCAGGGCCCCGGCGGCGCTGCCGGCCTGAGCATCGCTGCGATGCCCGAACCCCAGCGCATCTCCCATCACCTGCTGCTCTGCGCCACCCCCAGCAAGGCGCTCTGCTGCCCCGATCCCGCCGTCGGCGCGGCCAGCTGGGAGGCGCTCAAGCGCCTGGTGCGCGAGCTGGGGCTGGAGGATCCGGCCCGGCCCGGCGGCATCGTGCTGCGCACCAAGGCCGACTGCCTGCGGATCTGCGCCGAGGGGCCGATCCTGCTGATCTGGCCCGAAGGGATCGTCTACGGCGGCGTCACCGCCGAGCGGATCGAGCCGATCCTGCGGCAGCACGTGATCGGCGGGGCCCCGATCGAAGCCTGGATCCTCAGGCGGATGCCGTTCAGCCCAGCAGGCCCTGCAGCCAGCCCAGCGTGAGCTGATCGGCCCAGCAGCGCAGCGGCTCATCCCCCATGCCATGGAAGCCGTTGTGGCCGCCCCGGCGGGTGAGCACCACCTCCACGCCCGGCGGCGGCTCGGCCGCCAGGCTCTGGGTCGCCGCGGCCGGCACCCAGGGATCATCGAGCGCGTGCAGCAGCAGGCTGGGCGGCAGGCTGGTGCTGCGGGGCAGCCGCAGCAGCGGCGAGGCCTCGCGGTAATAGTGCCCCACCGAGGCGTAGCCCCAGCGGGGGGCGGTGATCGCGGCATCGAAGGCGCGGATCGTGCGCACCCGCTGCGGGCCCGCCAGTGCCTGCCGCTCCGCGGCGGTCACTCCGAACGGATCGGCCAGGGTCTGAGCCCGCAGCCGCGCCAGCAGCCAGCGCTGGTAGAGGCGGTTGCGGGGCCGCTCGATCGAGGCCGAGCAGGCCTCCAGATCGAGCGGACTGCTGAGGCAGACCAGCCCGTCGAGCAGCCCGGCGGTGCTCAGGCAGGCGTTCAGCAGCATCGTGCCGCCCAGTGAGAGGCCCACCCCCAGCAGCGGCCGGCCCTCGGCCGCCAGCCGCGCCCGCTGCAGCACCGGCAGCAGGTCGGCGTCGCAGCGGGCCGCATAGGTGCCGGCGGCATGGGCCCGGCCGGGCCCGGCGCCGCGCAGGTTGAGTCGCCACACCATCAGGCCGGCGGCCTGCAGGCTGAGGCCCATGCGGCGCAGTCCCTCCCGCTCGCTGGAGCCGCCCAGACCATGGAGCAGCAGCACCAGCCCGCGCGGCTCGACCCTGGCCGGCTGGTCCACCCTGGCCACCAGGTCCTCATCGCCACCCAGCGGCAGCATCAGCAGCCGGCCCTGCTCGGGCGGCAGCGCCGGCGGCCGCAGCGTGTCGCGCAGGGTCTGCAGATCCGGCCCAGCCAGGGCCAGCGCTGGCGGAAGGCGTCGCCGCCCGCCGGCGCTGGCGCCACCACGGCGCTCAGCGCGCCCTCCTCAGGCCGCCACCTTCTTGCCCACGCCCATCTCGCGCAGCTCGCTCACCAGACCGTTGAGCACCGCCTTGGCATCGCCGAACACCATGGCGGTCTGAGGCAGCTCGAACAGGGCGTTCTTGATGCCCGCATAGCCGGCCCCCAGGCTGCGCTTCACCACGAACACCTGACGGGCCTGATCCACCTCAAGCACCGGCATGCCGTAGAGCGGGCTGTTGGGGTCGCTCTTGGCGTCGGGGTTCACCACGTCGTTGGCGCCGAGCACGATCACCACATCGGTGCGCGGGAATTCGGGGTTGATCGCATCCATCTCCTGGAGCTGCTCGTAGGGCACGTCGGCCTCGGCCAGCAGCACGTTCATGTGGCCCGGCATGCGGCCGGCCACGGGGTGGATGGCGTAGCTCACCTCGGTGCCGTTGGCCTCCAGCAGCTTGGAGAGCTCGCGCAGGGTGTGCTGGGCCTGGGCCACCGCCAGGCCGTAGCCGGGCACGAACACCACCCGCTCGGCGGTCTCCAGGGCCATGGCGCACTCCTCGGGGCTGCAGCTGGTGATGCNGCTGTANGCCNGCCTCCTNNNCGCCGCCGCCGCCCACCGANGNCCCGGNCCCGAGGGCGCCGCCGNACAGCACGCTCAGCAGCGNACGGTTCATCGCCGTGCACATCACCTNGGTGANGATCAGGCCNGCGGCGCCCACCATGCGNCCGCCACGATCAGCAGCTGGCTGCCCACCACGAAGCCCGCCGCTGCCGCGGCCACGNCGGAATAGCTGTTGAGCAGCGAGATCACCACCGGCATGTCGGNCCCGCCGATCGGCANGGTCACGCCGATGCCGAGCANGGTGGAGGCTCCCACCAGCAGCCAGANNGGGAAGCCGGCGGGATTGCCGGGCAGGCCGAAGGCACCCACCAGGGCGGCCACCGCCAGGGCGATGTTGACGCCGTGGCGCACCTGGCTCTGGGTCCAGCCGGGGGTGTCGATCCAGCCCTGCAGCTTGCCCATCGCCACGATCGAGCCGCTGAAGGTGATCGCTCCCACGAACACCGAGATCACGATCGAGAGCTTCGCCACCAGATCGGTGCTCTCGTTCTGAAACAGGGCCACCGCCACGGCCACCAGCAGCGAGGCCATGCCGCCGCAGCCGTTGAACAGGGCCACGGTCTCGGGCATGGCCGTCATCGGCACCCGCTGGGCCGTGAGCAGGCCGGCGAGCCCGCCCAGGGCCGTGCCCACGGCGATCCACAGCCAGGCCTCCANGCTGAGCTGCTGCTGGATCAGCAGACCCACCACNGCCAGCCCCATGGCCAGGGCGGCCAGGCCGTTGGCGGAGCGGGCCGAGCGCACCTTTGAGAGGCCCTTGAGGCCCAGGGAGAGCAGCAGCACCGCCACCAGGTCGATGGCATAGGCCAGCACGGTCGTGTTGGTCATCACTTCGAGCTCGGGGATTTGCGGCTGAACATCGCCAGCATGCGGTCGGTCACCAGGAAGCCGCCGATCACGTTGAACAGGGCGAAGGCCAGAGAGGCCGACCCCAGCGCCAGCAGGGCGGGGTTGCCATCGGCCTGGGCGATCAGGGTGAGCGAGGCGAGCACCGTGATGCCGCTGATCGCGTTGGCGCCGCTCATCAGCGGCGTGTGCAGGGTGGGCGGCACCTTGCCGATCAGTTCCAGCCCCAGCAGGCTGCCGAGCAGCAGCACCCAGAGGGCCTCGGTGAGGGAACTCACGATGGGTCTTCTCCGTAGACGAGAGAGCGATGCCGGCAGCTGCCGGCGTGGGTGAGCAGGCAGCCGTCCACGATCGGGTCTTCGGTGTCCAGCACGAACCCGGCGCCCTCGGCCCCATCGCCAGGCAGCAGCTGCTCCAGCAGGGTGGCGAGGTTGCGGGCGTAGAGGGCGCTGGCATGGTTCGGCACGCTGCTGGGCAGCTGGTCGGCACCGATCAGCTGCANCCCCTGGCGGATCACCGNTTGGCCGGGCACGGTGCCGGCGCAGTTGCCACCCTGGGCCACTGCCAGATCCACCACCACGGAGCCGGGCCGCATGCCGTCGAGCATGTCCTCGCTGATCAGGAGCGGCGCCGGCCGGCCCGGCACCTGGGCGGTGCAGATCACCATGTCGGCCAGGGCGAGCTGGTCGGCCAGCTGCTGCCGCTGGGCCGCCAGGAAGGCCTCGCTGGCCTGGCGGGCATAGCCGCCCACCTCGGCCGGCTTCTCCTCCTCCTGGGGCGGATCGATGAAGCGGCCGCCGAGCGACTCCACCTGCTCCTTGGCGGCCGGGCGCACGTCGCTCACGTAGACCACCGCGCCGAGGCGGCGGGCGGTGGCCAGGGCCTGCAGACCGGCCACACCGGCCCCCAGGATCAGGGCCCGGGCCGCCTGGATCGTGCCGGCCGCCGTCATCAGCATCGGCACGTAGCGATCCAGGGCGGCGGCGGCGAGCAGCACCGCCTTGTAGCCGGCGATGTTGGCCTGCGACGAGAGCACGTCCATGCTCTGGGCCCGGCTGATCCGCGGCAGCAGCTCCAGCGCCAGCGCCGACACCTCGGCCTGCACCAGCTGATCCACCAGATCGCCCGCCCCGTAAGGCGCCAGCAGGCCCACCAGCAGGCTGCCGCGGCCCATCCGGGCCAGTCGCTCGGCCTCGGGAGCCTGCACGCAGAGCACCGCGTCGGCGGCGGCCCAGGCCTGATCGAGCGCCTCGCTGCCGGCCTCGATCAGGCGGGCTCCCGCCGCTGCGTAGTCGGCGTCACGGAATCCGGCCGCGGCGCCCGCCTCGGATTCCACCGCGAAGCTCAGACCGCGCACCGTGAGCCGTTTGATGGTTTCGGGAGTGGCCGCCACCCGGGCTTCGCCCGGTCGGCGCTCCCGGGGCACCAGCACGTCTGCCAACGCTCAAAGCTCGCACAGAGCGCACCTTAAGGGGTTGTCCCCGGGGCAGGCCCGCTCGGCCAGGGATCTCAGACGAGGCGCATCAGAGGGGGCTCATTAAAATTAAAAGGGCCCCACCGGCCTCACAGCAGCGGCAGCAGCTCCTGCTCCACGCAGGTGGCCTGGGGCAGGGAGCCCTGGTGGCGCAGCTGCCGGGCCCGCAGGATCATCGGGTCGAGGTCGCAGTCGGCCTGCCAGCAGCGCTGGAGGTGGCGTCGCTGCTGGGCCGAGGTCAGCGAGCAGGGATCGCCGGGGTGCTCAGGATGGGCCATGGCAGCTCCGGTCGGGTGATGGGCCGAAGATTAGGCAGGGTCTGCCGCCAGCCCATAGGCCAGAACACTCATTCAGTCGTGATCGGGGCCGGCTGGCATCACACTGACGGCCCCGCCTGCCGGCATGGCTCCGCCCTCTTTCTCCCTCACCCCGGCCGGCAGCCACGGCGTGCAGCCGCGGCAGTGGCAGCGGCAGCTGATCCAGCTGCTGCGCGCCCGGGTGGTTCAGCGGCAGCCGGGCCCGCAGGCCCGCCCCGAAGACGTGCTGGTGCATGCCGGCCCCGGCGCGGGCAAGACCCTCGGCGCCCTGCTCGGCTTCGCCCAGCTGCAACGCGAGCGCCGGCTCGATCACTTCGTGATCTTCTGCCACCGAAGCTCGATCGCGCGGCAGTGGGAGAGCGCGGCGGAGCGTCTGCAGCTCAGGCTGCGGCCCTGGGATGAAGCGGAGGGGGCCAGCCCGGCCGGCGAGGCGGCCGACGGCTGGCTGGTGAGCTACCAGGCCGCCGGCCGCAACCGCGCGCAGCTGCTCGGCGCCCTGCGGGAGCGGCCGATGGGGCGCTGGCTGGCGATCGCGAGAGGTGCACCACCTGGGCCTGGATCCGGAGGAGCCGGAGGCCGCGGCCTGGGGGCCAGCTTCAGCCAGCTCACCGCCGGGGCCTGCCTGCGGCTGGGCTCACCGGCACCCCCTTCCGCGCCGACAACCTGGCCTTCTGCGCCGCCCGGCGGGTGCGCCGGCGCCTCGGCGACCGCCAGATCGAGCTAATCAGCCCGGATCTCACCGTGGAGCCGCGCCAGCTGATCGCCGCGGGCGACGTGCGGCCCCTGGAATTCCGCTTTCAGGATGGCTGGGTGGACCACGGCCGTGGCTGCGACCCCACCGAGACCTCCGCCCTCTCCGCCGAAAGCCGCGAAAGCTGGCGCGCCCGCAACCTGCGCCGGGCCATTCAGCTGGGCGACCCCGGCAGCATCGCCCTGCAGGTGCTGCTGCGGGCCCGCCGCCGGCTGGAGCAGCTGCGCGGCGACCACCCCGAAGCCGGCGGGCTGGTGATCGCGCGCAACATCGACCATGCCGTGAGCCTGGGCAACCTGCTGCGGGAGCAGGGCGACCGGGTGCTGCTGGTGCACTCCCATGACGCCGAGGCGGCCGGCCGCCTGGCCGCCTTCCAGGACGGCGCGGGCGACTGGCTGGTGAGCGTGGACATGTGCGCCGAGGGCTTCGACGCCCCGCGGCTGCGGGTGCTCGCCTACCTCACCACGGTGGTGACCCGCAGCCGCTTCCTGCAGGCGATCACCCGCACCGTGCGGATGGACGGCGAACGGGCCCGGCTGGAGCCGATCCCGCGCCAGCCCTCCACCGTGTTCGCGCCGGCCGATCCGCTGCTGATCGGCCATGCCCGCAGCTGGTCGCTGAGCGGGCCCTATCTGATCGACACCACCCCCGTCGACGCCGAGGCGCTCCCGCCGGAGGCGGCCTCCACGCCCGGGTTCAGCCTGCCGCTGCAGGCCCTCGAGGCCCGCGCCGGCGAACTGATCCAGCTGAAGGGGCCCGAACTGCCCAGGTTTCTGCGGCGCAGCGCCTGAACTTGAAACGTTGTGTCAACCAACACTTCAGCTGACAGGCCGAACCGCCATCGTGGCCCCACGTCTGGGGATGCGGAACATGGACGCCGCAGTGAATCGTCGCCTCACCGTGGCGGTGAGCTGGGCCCTCGCCCGACGAGCCACGCTCGATGCACTGGAGCACTTCGAGGAGAGCTACGCCCTCACCGAGGAATTCCGCGAGTGGCTGCTCTGCCTCGAGGAGCATCCGGAGCTGCTCGAGCCCAGCGTTCTGATGGTGCCCCGCGAGCTCGACAAGAGACGGCGTCGTGATGCGTTTCACGACCACAGCCTGGGCCACGACAACGGCGGCAGCGACGACCTTCTCGAGATCTGAGCCCGATCCAGGCCGGCAGACCGCGGCGACAAGGCGGAGAGGCTCGCCGCCCGGGGCGACGTTTGCTTAGGCTTAACTCATAGTCAGTTCGCTTAAGCCGTGACTGGAGCCCGCCCCGAAGCCGCCCGCCCCGAGGTCGAGAACCTGGTGATCGTGGGGTCCGGCCCGGCCGGCTACACCGCCGCCATCTACGCCGCCCGGGCCAATCTCAATCCGCTGCTGATCACCGGCTTCCAGGACGGCGGCATCCCCGGCGGTCAGCTGATGACCACCACCCACGTGGAGAACTTCCCCGGCTTCCCCGACGGGATCCTCGGCCCCGACCTGATGGACCGGATGAAGGCCCAGGCCGAGCGCTGGGGCACGCAACTGGTGCTGGCCGATGCCACCGCCATCGATCTCTCGCAGCGGCCCTTCCGGATCACCGCCGACGGCACCACCTACCAAGCCCAGAGCTTGATCCTGGCCACCGGCGCCAGTGCCAACCGCCTCGGCCTGCCCCAGGAGGAGCGCTTCTGGAGCAGCGGCATCAGCGCCTGCGCCATCTGCGACGGCGCCACCCCCCAGTTCCGCAACCAGGCGGTGGCCGTGGTGGGCGGCGGCGATTCCGCCTGCGAGGAGGCCGTGTACCTCACCAAATACGGCGACCACGTGCACCTGATCGTGCGTTCGGGCCAGCTGCGCGCCAGCAGGGCGATGGCCGACCGGGTGCTGGCCAATCCCGCCATCACCGTGCACTGGCACCGCCAGGTGGTGGACTGCAGCGGCAGCGACTGGCTCGAGGCCATCAGCCTGCGCGACAGCGTGACCGGGGCCACCGAGCAGCTGGCCGTGAGGGGCCTCTTCTACGCCATCGGCCACACTCCCAACACCCGCCTGGTGCGCGGTCAGCTGGAGGTCGACGACCACGGCTACCTGATCACCCGGCCGGGCCGGCCGGAAACCAGCCTGGAGGGCGTGTTCGCCGCCGGCGACGTGGCTGATGCCGAATGGCGCCAGGGCGTCACCGCCGCCGGCAGCGGCTGCCAGGCGGCCCTGGCGGCGGAGCGCTGGCTCAGCCACAACAACCTGGCGGTGGAGGTGAAGCGCGAGCCCGTCGAGCCCCGCGAGGTGGGAGAGCCGCAGCGCACCGCCGAGAGCGACGAGGCCAACTTCGACCCCGATGCCCTCTGGCAGAANGGCAGCTATGCCCTGCGCAAGCTCTACCACGACAGCAGCAGGCCCCTGCTGGTGGTCTACACCTCACCCACCTGCGGTCCGTGCCATGTGCTCAAGCCCCAGCTCAAGCGGGTGCTCGACGAACTCGGCGGTGCCGCCCAGGGGGTGGAGATCGACATCGAGGCGGATCCGGCGATCGCCCAGCAGGCCGGCGTGACCGGCACGCCCACGGTGCAGCTGTTCCACAACAAGGAGCTGAAGCAGCAGTTCCGCGGCGTGAAGCAGCGCAGCGAGTTCAGGGGGCGATTGAGACCCTCCTGGGCATTCACGCCTGAGAGTTTGTTTTGTTTCCAGTAGGCCGCTTTCCTGCAACACCACATCGGCCAACTCACGAGCGGGCGCTCAAAAAAGCCAAACCTCTCGGCAAGGCTTCAGGCTCGTTCGTGACCCGCTTCAATCGATGGCGCTCGCCACCGGAGGCACTTGGCTGTGCTTGATGCGTTGCCTCAACTTGCGGCTGTAACCGAAGGCAGCTGCGGCGCCGAGAAGGGCTAGTGGGGCGGGGACAGGAGTCGGCAAAGCATAGGCGTAAGAAAAAGACGAAGATGCCGAAGGACCTATAAAGTTGACATTGCCGCCACTAAAGTAGGCAGCCTGGGGGATAGAATTAAATACAAAGTATGGCCCCTGNCCTGATGGATTGGGAGAGCCCAATGACGAGCCAACAGCTTGAGCAAAAGCCGCCGCCGAAGTCCCCCCACCTGCTGGAAAAGAGCCTCCTGTAAACCATGGTTGAGCAGCAAGATCGATTCCATTAATGATGCCAGTTTGTCCATAGCTACCTTGTGCAACATAGACATCCCAGCTTTGCCCACCCACGGTTACTGTCGAAAAGGCGAGAGCCGCAGTTGGCGTAGCTAGCGCTATACCCGCAGGAGCGGACAACATTATTATATTTTTCAAAGCCTTACGGCTGAGGAACCTGGCATCAGCTTCTTGACCGAAAGGCATTGGTGAATTAAAGCTGGCTTAATAAGTAACTTATAGACAATCTGCACGATATTGGTCGAGCGGTTTTCATTCTCATACAATCTAGATTTGGCCTCATCGTGAGACCCCTTGATCTCCTTCTGAGGCTCGTGAATGGATGATCAGCATGCGCCGCTAGAAAATCTGGGCGACTCCGGCTGCGATACCCTTATGCCCAGAATTCCGACGCGACTACATCGCGCGCAGCCACACTCCTCTGGCACCCCTTTGTCTGACGAAACCCCCTGCCTGGCAATTGCCCAGCCCTAGTCATTGCAGCATGCGCAAATCCAAATTCTTCATTCATTAGAAGCCGTAGAAGAAGAGCCTGGCATTGCCACAACCGATGAAGTGTCCCACTGGCAATATCCGGCTAGCTACCTTGGTGTGTCTATAAGCTGTTGCACGGCCATAAACTCACCAATCAATACCTAAAAAACCATCCTTAGGGAGGAGTCATGTTCAATAATGAAAAGACTCAGTCGAGGGTGCTCCCCACCGTAAGGGCGGCGCCGGCCTTGATTCGCTTCCTCAGCTTGCGGCTGTATCCGAAAACAGCAGCAACTCCAAGAACGGTTAGGGGCGCTGAAACTGCAACATGGTCGNCTTGCAGGCGAAACAATAGATCACCATTGAATTGGGGGATGATGCTGAGCCGAAATAGGGCTTCCTGAAAAAGCCAGACTGACTGCGCCGCAATCGATGTGAGCAGTTTTGGGTCGTAAAATGTGCGCGAATGGGCCGAGTTGAGCCCAAACGCGACTCTGAGGTTTCCACATATACCGACGTGAGCATCGTCATCAGCTCTCGTTCAAAGACTTTTTCCTGCCGTTTGGCGGCAAACTCTCCGGTGACAACCGCTGGATCAAGCTGGCTGAGCTCATTCCTTGGGATGAGCTGGAAGACGACTATGCAGCGCAGTTCTGCAAGGGCTTTGGTGCACCTGCAAAGCCGTATCGAATGGCACTGGGTACATTGATCATCAAGGCTCGTCTCGGGCTTACGGATGAAGAGCTGGTTGAGCAAATCAAGGAGAACCCTTACCTCCAATTCCTCATTGGTCTAGGAGTTCGCTGAAAAACCCTGCCAGAGGCGCGACAATGGGGCAACTGCCCACTCCTTGATGCGAGGTCAACAGGAGCGCACCGGCTCGCTGTTCTCCTACGTCTCGATCGAGGACCGGATCCCAGCCAGTCATCCGCTTCGGGGGATCCGCAAGCTGGCTGACCAGGCCCTGGATCGCCTCAATCCCACCTTCTGCCAGCTGTACGCCTCAGAAGGGAGGCCATCGATTCCACCGGAGCAGTTGCTGCTGGCCTCGCTGCTGCAGGCCTTCTACGGGATCCGCTCGGAGCGCCTGCTGCTGGAGCAGCTCGACTACAACCTGTTGTTTCGCTGGTTTGTGGGGTTGAGTGTCCGGCGACGATTAGATAGGCGGGACCGCGCAACTACATAGGCGGGTCTCAGGACGCGACAACAAGGCTCCCGATCCCGGTCTGGAGCCCCGCGATGCCCGCCCCTCTGTCGTTGCGGATCAAGGAGCGGTACATGGCCAGACGGGCCGAGGGGCTGAGCCAGCAGATCGCCGCCGATGCGGTGGGGATCTCGGTGCGCAGCGCCCAGCGCATCGATCGGGGCGAGCTGCAGCTCCAGGGGCAGCACCAGCGGCGGGGTCGCCACTGGCGCACTCGCGCCGATCCCCTCGCGGACGTGTGGGACAGCGTGCTGGTGCCCATGCTGGAGAAGGCGCCGCAGCTGGAACCCCAGACGCTGCTACTGCACCTGGAGCAGACCTTCCCAGGCCAGGAGTGGTTTCGCCGCAAGCGGACCCTGCAGCGGCGCGTCGAGCAGTGGCGGGCGCTCCGCGGNCCGGCCCGGGAGGTGATGTTCCTGCAGCACCACCAGCCCGGCGTGCTGGGCATCTCCGATTTCACGTTGCTCAAGGGTGCGCCCATCACCGTGGCCGCTGTGGTGCTGGAGCATCGGCTGTTCCACTTCCGCCTGCCGTATTCAGGCTGGTGCCATGTGGAGGTGATCCACGGCGGTGAGAGCTTTGTCGCCCTGGCCGAGGCGCTGCAGAACGCCCTGGAGGCCTGTGGTGGGGTGCCGGCTGAGCACCGCACCGACAGCCTCAGCGCCTGCTTTCGCAACCGCGACGGCAGCGACGCCGGCGACTACACCAGCCGCTACCGCGAGCTCTGCGCTCACCTGGGCGTGATCGCCACCCGCAACAACCGTGGGGTCGCCCACGAGAACGGCGTCATCGAGGGCCCGCATCGGCACTGGAAGCACCGGCTGGAGCAGCAGCTTATCCAGCGCGGCAGCA
Source organism: Synechococcus sp. GFB01 (assembly GCF_001039265.1). Lineage (GTDB taxonomy): Bacteria > Cyanobacteriota > Cyanobacteriia > PCC-6307 > Cyanobiaceae > NIES-981. Next base: position 13,619 of record NZ_LFEK01000031.1, read on the forward strand.
GGGATTTCGCCACCGAGGCCGAGTACCGCCAACTGGTTGCCCAGGTCACCGCCACGCTCAACAGCCGCTACGAGGTGGCCGGGAGGCTGGCGATCGAGCGACTGCACCTGCAGCCGCTGCCGGTGGAACGCTTTGCCGACTACGAGCCGCTGGTGGTGCGTGTGCGCAGCACCAGCACGATCGAGGTGCGCTCCGTCACCTACAGCGTCCCCTCAAGGCTGATCGGCCAGCAGCTCACCGTGCACCTGCGCCATGACCGGCTGGATCTGTTCCTGCGCAGCCATTTCGTGGAAACCCTGCCGCGCCTGCATCGGCGAGCGGGTCAGAACGGGCCCCTGCGGCGGATTGATTTCCGCCATGTGATCGAGAGCCTGCGCCGTAAGCCCAGAGCCCTGCTGCGCGCCCAGCTGCAGGACGACCTACTCCCTGGCGAGAGCTGGCGGCAGTTGTGGCGTCAGCTGCTGGCGGCCCTGCCGCCGGATGAGGCGGCCAAGGTGATGGTCGATGCCCTCCATGTCGCCGCCAGAGCCGACGACCTCTCCGCTGTGGAGCGGTATCTGCGGCGAGGCCTGCGCAGCGGTGAGCTGAGCCTGACCGCTCTGCGCGAGCACTACGGCCTGCGGCCGCCGCGGGGCCTTGCGGCCCTGCCCCAACTCCAGATCCCTGAACACAACCTCAGCAGCTATGACGAACTCCTGGGTGGAGCCCCCCAGCCGGCCGGCGCTGGAGACAGCTCTGCCATCCCTGTTGAAACAGCTGAAACTGGCGCAGTTCCGCAGCCAGTGGCAGGCAGCGGAGCAGCAGGCCACAGCCGATGGCTGGAGCCCCGCCAGCTACCTCTATGTGCTGGCCCAGCAGGAACACCAGCAACGGCATCAGGCGCGTCTGCGGCGGCTGTTGCATGAGGCCCAGCTGCCCTGGCCCAAAACCCTTGCCGACTACGACTGGAGCGCCATCCCAGATCTGGATCGCCCCCAGATCGAGCAGCTCGCCCATGACACCAGCTGGGTGGACCGCGCCGAGAACCTCCTCCTGTTTGGCCCCAGCGGTGTGGGCAAGACCCATCTGGCCGCCGGCATCTGCCGCAGCCTGATCGCTCTGGACCGATCGGCGCGCTTCTGCTCGGGCACCACGCTGGTGCAGGAGCTGCAGCGGGCCAAGGCCGACTACGCCCTGGCCAAGGCCCTCAACCGGCTGGATCGCTACGCCCTGCTGGTGATCGACGACATCGGCTACGTCCGCAAGGACGAGGCCGAGACCTCGGTGCTGTTCGAGCTGGTGATGCACCGCTACGAGCGCCGATCGCTGCTGGTCACCTCGAACCAGCCGTTCAGCGAGTGGGAGAACGTCTTCTCCACCAGCGCCATGACCGTGGCGGCGGTGGACCGGCTGGTGGACCACAGCACGATCCTCCAGATCAGCGGCGAGAGCTACCGCCGTAAGCGGGCACGCCAAGCCGGCCGCCCGGCGGCCAANGGGTGATTNGGCGTCCGGACCGGGCGTCAATTACCCGCCAACCGNACCACACCCCAGGCGCGGCCCACCCCCCTNGCCATGGCANNGGGGTGGGGGCATGCACCCGCCTACGTAATTGACGCGAGCCGCCTACGTAGTTGACACCGGGCAGGTTGAGCCCTGACGATCCGATCTGGCATCCGACGACATTCACCNAGAACCGCGAGCGGCTGCTCAACGAGCAGGTGATGGGCAAGTTCCTGGAGAAGCTGATGGCGGCCCCAGAGGTGAAACCGCTGCTCAGCAACGAGCACTTCTCTGTGGATGGCACCCTGCTGCAGGCCTGGGCCTCCCACGCCTCATTGGAGCGAATCGACGGGGAGGATGATCCGCCGCCTCCGCCATCGGGACCGGGCGAGGGTTTCGGGGAGCCCAAGGCAGGAAGGAAGCGGGCCAAAGGCGACTTTCGCGGGGTTCGGCTCAGCAACAAGACCCACCGCTCCGGCACGGATCCCGACGNCCTGCTGGCCCGTAAGTCGAATGTGCACCCGGCCCTGCCCAGCTATCGCGCTCACGTGCTCATGGACAACCGCCATGACCTAGTGGTGGATTGCCGGGTGACGCAGGCTGATGGCTACGGCGAACGGGATGCGGCCAAGGAGATGGCGGCAGACCTCCCCGGTCGCCACCAGAAAACGATCGGTGCCGACAAGAACTACGACACCAGAGGATTCGTGGCTGAGATGCGGCGGATCGGCGTCACGCCTCATGTCACCCAGAACGCAGGCCGCTCCGGTNGCTCCGCCATCGATGGCCGCACCACCCGCCATGANNGCTACGCCAAGTCGATCCATGCCCGCCGAGGGATCGAGAAGATCTTTGGCTGGATCAAGCAGTTCGGCGGCCTGCGCCAGTTCAAGCTGCGAGGGCAGACCAATGTCAGTGCCGTATTCGGTCTACATGTGATCGCCTACAACCTGATCCGCCTGGGCAACCTGCTCAGGCCTGTGGAGGCGGTGGCGTGAACTGGGCGTTCTCCAGAGGTGGAAGACCGCAGGGAGCATCAACCAACGGCCCCCTACGGAGGGTCAAGACTGCACAGCAAGGCTGAGTCAGCCCAGCAACACCCCATGGTCACCCGCTCCTTGGTGGGAGAGATGTCGCCTCTCGGCGCGGTTTTTCCGCAAACTCCTAGGAGCCTTCCAGTATTCGGCGCCGTTTGATCCATCGATGATGGTGTATTTCCGCAAGCGGTTACCGGAAGCCGTTGTGAATGACTGCAATGCGCGGATTGTGCGCCATGGCCTGAAGGTGATTCGCTCGTCAGATTCCCATGATCCAGACGACAACAGTGGCAGTGGAGGTGGATCTTCGAGTGCTGGAGAGCAGCCAATGCCGTCGACTCAGGCCCAGCCGAACCAGGGCTCACTATTGATCGATGCCACTTGTGCACCGGTGGATATCCGTTATCCAACCGATCTATCACTGCTCAATGAAGCCAGGGAAGTGACTGAGATCCTGATCGAAGCGATGCATCCTCAGATCAGAGAAGTCTTTGGCCATAAGCCGCGTACACACCGCAGAAATGCGCGGCAGCAGTTTCTTGCTGTTGCGAAGAAAAAGAGGCCCCGGATCAGTAACATCCGCAAAGCCATCAAGCAGCAGCTTGGCCACCTGAAGCGAAATCTGGCGAGCATCGACGNCCTGATCGCTTTTGGTGGATGCCTTCTGGCCGCCGGACGGCACATCTACCAGAAGCTGCTGGTGGTCAGTGAGGTGGTCCGAGAGCAGACTATTCTCTATCACGCAGACACCAGAAGCATCCCTGATCGCATTGTCAGCCTCTACCAGGCACACATCAGACCGATTGTTCGCGGGAAGGCGCGAAGCAACGTTGAGTTCGGAGCCAAGATCTCAATCTCTGTCACAGGAGAAGGATTCACATTCCTTGATCGTCTGAGTTACGACCCCTACAACGAAGGAGAAGACCTGAAAGCTCAAGCGAGGGACTATCGCCGCCGCCATGGTCACTATCCCAAAGTGATATGTGCTGACCAGATCTACCGGACAAGATCCAAACGTGCATTCTGTCAGCGACATGGAATCCGTTGAGCGGCCCACGCCTGGGGCGGCCGAAGAATGATCCTGAGTTGGTGGCTGCCGAGAAGCGGCAGTTCATGGATGACCAGCGTCAGCGCAATGCCGTGGAAGGAAAAATCGGCCAGGGCAAACGGAGGTACGGATTGGGCCTGATCTTTGAGAAGCTGCCAGTGACCTAGGGTTCCGCCATTGCCATGAATGTGCTGGTCATGAACCTCCAGAAGCTGCTGGAGCTTCTTTTTGTGCTTGTTGCGCTCTGGTTACAGGTCCTGCTCGGCAAGGGAACATGGAGAAGGCAGCGATCTGTACCCTTGATTGCTCAGATTGCTGCAGCATGAACGGCAGGGCATCAGCTCATTCAGGTTCAGCTTGTTGGCGCCTTGGCCTCAGGCTCTCCTTTTCAGGAGGCCATCCTTGACCTCCACTGCTGCCAGAGCTGGAGCAGCTGGTCGTGGCCAACGCCGTCGGAGCTGCCGCGCAGGGTCACCAGCAGACACTCGTAGGAGCGATGGGAACGCAGCCCCAGCAGCCGCAACATTCGATCGATGGGGTCGCGGGGAGGCACGGAGCTGATCGGGCCCAGGGTCAAGGAGGTGATGCCGCTGAGGCCACTGGGCACCAGACACCCCTGAAGCACCGAATCTTCGCTGATGGAGCCCAGGGCTACTTCCTGCCCAGAGACCTGCAGGAGAAGGCGATCCTGCAGCGCGAGCTGCGGATCCGATCGCGTCAGCTCAGCCACCTGCAGATCATTGGGATGACGAGCCACCAGGTGCGTAAGATCCAACTCCAGAGACGTGCCCGATTGAGCCCCTAGCCTTGAGCCGTCGGCAGCGAGGGCCATCCGGCGGGTGCCGCTGCGAGCCCAGTGCCGGTTTCGCTCACCGGGGCGCACCCCCATCTCGTAGAGCTGAAAGCCCTGCGGGGGGCTGATCGAGGAGCGCTCCGGCGGCGATACCTCCGGCCAGGGCGGCGCAACGATCTGGCGGAGCAGCGCAGCGGCGGCCAGCAGGCAAAGAACGGCGAGGGTCGCCCGGAGCTGGCGTTCAGGAACCGGCATCGCCAGGGGGGCAGGGGGCGGCCAGCTGTCGATCAATCAGCCGGAGGTAGAGCTTCGAGAGGAGCACCACCGCGATCACGGAAAACACAAGGGAGCCCATGTCTTCATGAAAGAAATCGAACAGGGCTGTCTGGTGGGGCACCGGAAAACCCACGATCAGCGCCAGCAGGATGATGCGCACGATGTTGCTCGCGATGGCCAGCGGAACCGCGGAGAGGAGCACCAACCACCGGTCGCGCCAACGCTGCAGCGGGAAGGCCAGCAGAAACACCAGGGCCACAAGGGTGACCATCACGATCAGGTCGTGCCCTGTGCAGATGCTGGAAACCTCCACCGCGCCATCGGGCAATGACACAACACGTCCATCCACATGGGCTGGAATCCCCAGGGCCTGAAGCCCGATTCCGGTGGCTAGAGCCGTGGCGTGGCTGAGGGGGGCATCGACATAGGGGTTGAACAGTTTGCGCGCAAGCATGCCCAGCGGGAACAGGGTCAGGATCACCAGCGAGGCAGCGAAGGGCCGCAGCCGCCGAGGAGGCGCGCAGAGCAGGGCCAGTCCGAGACCCTCTAGCAGGGGAAGCAGGAAGGTGACGAAATCACGCGAGAGGATCAGCTCCGATCGCAACAACGACCACACCAGGAGCACCGTGCCGAGGATCAATCCGGCACGGGTCGGCCTGGGCTGGAGGGTGGGCAGCAGATCCTCGATGCAGAGCAGCGCGCCTCCCCAGACCACCAGCAGCTCCACCAGCACCTGGAGGGAGTCCTGGGTGGCGTGAAAGACCCAGAGGCTGTGAACGGCAACAAGCGCTGCCAGCACAAGCCACAATCGGCGAGGATTGGCAGATGGCAGTGCTAATGCCCTCAAGAGAATTTATCCTCAAGCACGATGGATTGGTTGCAGCGGCACACGAATCAGATGTCCAGATTGGCAGCCATGGGGATTGAAGTATAGCCCAAGGAAGACAATCCACCCATACTCAACAAAGCCTCTGACAAAGCTCAACGCAGGAGAACAAATAATCTCCCTACAGAGGATGAAGCTGATTGCCTACTGTAAGTGGATCACTCCAGGCTTGGCTGGTTTCAGGATTCGAATGGAATCGGCTCGAAGAAAACCATACCGATTCGACTCAACCGTGCCTTGAAGAGAACCCAGGCCAGCACCAACGCAGCAAGGGCGTTGCCGATCATCTCCTTGGCGGCACCCCAGCGGACCGTCGTCAATTGGGAGCGTTGACGATTGGCAAGGTTCATCTGCTCGGTCTCGATCCGGGAAAGGATCTCACGCTTTGCCTGATCAAAAGGCAGGGCACTGGCACGCTCGACAAGCGCCGGCGGCAGACCCCTGATGGAAGCCAGAAGATCCTCTTGTGTTTTCGCTGCCGTAATCTGCTGGGTGAGATTGTTGAGCTGAGTATCCACAACATTGGACTGCCCTATGGCTGCGGCTTGCTGGCGATTGACGGCAGCAAAGGACACATAGCCCTGCAGGGGAATCAGCAACAGGAAACCTATCGCCGCAGGCAGCGCCCAACGGGAGGCGAAGAGAAGCAATCGCACCGTGCGAACCTTTGGTGAGATCAGCGCACTGATCAGCAGAAAGGCCAAGCCGCCCAGGGGGATAGCCGCGTTGTTGATCAAAGCGGAGATGAGCCCCTGTATCCAGGTCAGGTCGAAGAGATTGATCGGCAGGAGCTGGCGCACCAGCACGATCATATAGATCAGAAAGAAACCCCTGGAGATCGTGCGCAAACTGATCGCCAGCAGACCTTCATCCATCTCCGCTGGATTGAGGATCGATGCTGAGGTCTCGGGCGCTGCGCTTTCAGAATTATCCAAAGGGGAAGGCTTTTAGGTGCGAAAGGTTAGCGGATGGTAAGGGGCGGAGCAAGCAGCAGCTCTCAGCACGGCTGACGATGAGCTCGACAGCTGACGCGAATCTAACGAAAAGTCAATAGATGTCACTCCTCCCCGTCCTTCGGGGCAATCCGTCTCGCAAGCACCACATCATCCGATCGGGCCGCCCTGCCTGGAAAAGCGCCGGCATCTGACCCCGGCCGCGTGCTCAGATCGACGCCAGACGCCACAAAGCTGTTGGCGCTGCTCAGCTCAGCGGCGCCGGGGTCCGCCGGGGCGGTTGCCGCCGGGGCGAGGACCGGTGGCACCGGCGTTCCGCTCCCGGTAGGTGATCCGGCCGCGGGTGAGGTCGTAGGGGCTGATCTCCACCAGCACCTTGTCACCCGCCAGCAGCTTGATGCGGAACTTGGTGAGCTTGCCTGCCGCCCGGCAGAGGCACTGGTGACCGGCGGGCTGCTCCAGGGTCACCAGGTAGAACCCGTTTCCCTGTTCCTTCTCGATCACACCGGAGGTCTCGATCATGCGGGGGCGGTCTCAGGCAAGGCAGATGCTGAATTCAGCTTAGGCGGCCACCGCGATAGGGTCGCCGCTCCCCGTCGCCCTGCCGCCACGCCATGGTTCTTCCCCCCCTGTCGATGGATCTGGGTCTGCTGCTGATCTCGATTGGGGTGGTGAACCTCTGGAAAGCACGCCAGTCCTGACCACGCTCCTGTTTCACAAGCCCTACGGCGTGCTGAGCCAGTTCACGCCGGAGCCAGGCAGCCCCTGGCGCTGCCTGGCCGGGCGCATCCCCGTGCCCGGCGTCTACGCCGCCGGCCGCCTCGATGCCGACAGCGAAGGCCTGCTGCTGCTCACCGCCGACGGCCGGCTGCAGCAGCGGCTCACCGATCCGGGCCACAGCCACTGGCGCCGCTACTGGGCCCAGGTGGAGGGGCTGGCCGACACGCAGCCCGGGGCTCTGGAACGGCTGCGCTCCGGCGTGATCATCCAGGGGCGCCGCACCCTGCCGGCCCGGGCGCGGGCGCTCTCCCCGGCGGAGGTGCAGGCCGCCGCCATCCCCGATCGGCAGCCGCCGATCCGCCATCGCCTCTCGGTTCCCACCAGCTGGCTCGAGCTGGAACTGCGCGAAGGCCGCAACCGACAGGTGCGGCGCATGACCGCCGCCGTGGGCCTGCCGACCCTGCGGTTGATCCGCCTGGCGATCGACCTGCAGGATGGCCAGCCGCCACTCAGCCTGGAGGGCCTGGCCCCCGGAGCCTGGCGCCCGGTGACCGCCGTCGAGCAGGCTCGCCTCGATCAGCTGCTGCGCCGCTCCCCGGGCCGCGGCGGCGCGCCGGCGGCGGGAAATCGGGGCGAGGCGGAGGTGGCGGATAGGGCGGTCTGGCCTGGGCGGCCGGGACCCGTGGACGTTCAGCCAAGGCAGTCCCGCAGCTCGCGCACGGCCTGCAGCTGACCGTAGTAGTAGTTGGCCCGGGCCCGCCGATCGGCGTCCTCGAGGCTGTCGAGGGCATCGAACCCCAGAGTCTGCCAGAGCTCATGGCCGCAGGCACGGCTCACCTCGCTGATCGCCTCGGCCTCCAGATTGGCGAGCCGACGCTGCAGATTCTTGATCTGGGCGATGGACATGCGACAACCGGGCGCGCCCGGAACAACAGGACAATAGTACAGATGCACTGAGTCGCCGGCACGGGGCTCAGAAGGGCAGCTTCTTCTTGGCGTCCTTGTCGAGATCGGCCTCCATCTCCCGCAGCCGCTTCAGGATCGTGTCG
>NZ_LFEK01000032.1 GCF_001039265.1 Synechococcus sp. GFB01
CGCCGGGGCCGCCGGTCGGGCCGGGGGCTCCACCGGGCGGCTGGCCGGCGCTGCGGGTTTGGCAGGAGCGACCGCAGGCTTGGCCGGAGCTGCTGCAACCTTTGCAGGAGCGGCCACCGGTTTGGCCGGAGCCGCCGGGCGCGCCGCTGCAGGGGCGGGGGCCGCTGCCGGCGGTGCAGCGGATACCGCGGGCCGCGATGGGGCCGCAGGCGCCTGCGGCGCTGCCGCCTTCTGTACCGAGAGGATGGCCTTGACGGGTGCGGCGGGGGCCGGCTTGGCGCCGTTGCCGCCCTTCTCGATCAGGTTGCGGATGCGGGCAGCTTCGTCGTCGCTGATCGAGCTGCTGTGGCTCTTGGCGGCGACTCCAAGCTTCTCGGCGGCGTCGAGCACGTCCTTGTTATCCAGGCCCAGGTCCCGGGACAGCTCGTAAATTCTGACTTTGCCGCTGCTGGTCATTCAGGTCTCCAGTGGTCGGGGCCGCCGGCCACCGTTGGGGCCAGGGACACCTGGCCGCCTCCGCACTGCGGCCAGTCTTCATCTTGCCTCAGAGGCAGGAGGCTGGTCGGCACTCAGTCGCCGATCGAGAGCATCGAGGATCGCATCGGGCACCGGGCAGCGCAGGGCGCGCTGCAGGCGCTTGCGGCGGCGGGCCTCATCCAGGCAGGCGGGGCTGGGGCAGAGGTAGGCCGAGCGGCCCATGCCCTGATCCAGGGTGATGCCGCCGTAGGCCAGCCGGATCACCCGCCAGAGCCGGCTGCGGTCGAGCAGCTGCCGGCAGGCCACACAGCGCCGCTGCACGGCCCGGACCGTCACCGGGCCCCGTCCTCGGAGCCCTCGTCGCTGCCGGCGACCTCCTCCCCGGCGTCATTGCCGTAGTCCTCCTCGTCTTCGGGGAGGGGATAGAGCTCGCGCAGGCGGGCATCCTCCTCGGCGCGGGCCGCCTGCTCGGCGGCCAGGCGCGCCTCGGCCTCGGCCTGGAGGCGCTCCTCCTCCTGGCGCTGGGCGATCAGGTCGGACACCACGGCGTCCTCGGCGGCCTGGTCGTATTCGGCGGCGTTCTTGATGTCGATCTTCCAGCCGGTCAGGCGGGCGGCCAGGCGCACGTTCTGGCCTTCACGGCCGATCGCCAGGCTGAGCTGGTCCGGCGGAACCAGCACGTGGGCGTGCTGCCCCTCGGGATCCACCAGACGCACCATCTCCACCCGGGCCGGGCTGAGCGAGTTGGCGATGTACTGGCCGGGATCGGGCGACCAGCGGATCACGTCGATCTTCTCGCCGCGCAGTTCGTTCACCACCTGCTGGATGCGGGAGCCGCGGGCGCCGATGCACGCCCCCACCGGGTCCACCTCCCGCTCCACCGAATCCACGGCCACCTTGGTGCGCGGCCCCACCGAGCGGCTGGGGGGATTGGCCTCGCGGGCCACGGCCACGATCCGCACCGAGCCCTCCTGGATCTCGGGCACCTCGTTCTCGAACAGATACACCACCAGGCCGGCGTTGGCGCGGCTCACGAACAGCTGGGGGCCGCGGCGCGGCACCTCGCTCACCTCCTTGAGGAACACCTTGAAGGTGGCGTTGGCCCGGTAGTTGTCGTTGGGCAGCTGGTCGCGGCGGGGCAGCTCGGCCTCCACCTCCGGCCGGCCCAGGCCGCTGCTCACGGCCATGATCACGCTCTGGCGCTCGAAACGGATCACCCGGGCGGTGAGCACCGGATCCTCCAGATCGGCGAACTCCTCCTGGATCATGCGGCGCTGCTGGTCGCGCAGCTTCTGGGCCAGCACCTGCTTGGTGGTGGCGGCGGCCATGCGGCCGAAGTCGTCCTTCTCCGGCGTCACATCCAGCACCACCGTGTCGCCGATCTGGGCGTCCTCCGCCACCTGGCGCACCTCGTCGATGGCGATCTGGTGGTCGTCGCTCTCCACCTCCTCCACGATGATCTTGGAGGCCAGCACCCGGTAGNCCTCTTCGTCGAGATCGAGCTGCACGTCGAAGTTGGAGAAGTAGTCCTCCTCGAAGGGGTCTTCGCTGATGCCCAGGTAGAGGGTGCGGCGATAGCGCTCGTAGCCCTTGAGCAGCGCCTCGCGCAGGGCGGCTTCGACCACCGCGGGGGGAAGTTTCTTCTCTTCGCTGATGTCCTCGATCAGATTGTTGAGACCGGGGAGGAGGACGAGAGCCATGGCTGATCTTCTGTTTTGAGGTGATTCAGTTGTGGGGGTTCAGTTGTCGGTGATTCCGATGGGTCGGTGATTCCGCAGGAACTGATTCGTGTGAGCTCTGGCTCAGGCTTCGCTGGCGGGAGTGATCAGGCGAACCGTGACCACCGTCTGCCGCGGAATCCGCGCGGTGCGGCCCCGCATGTTGAGGAGCACGGCGGTGGCATCGCGCTCCAGCAGGAGNCCCTCGCGGCGCACCTCCCGGCCGGCGGCGTCGCGGCTGAACACTTCGACCGGAAACCCGCGGAAGCTGCGGAAGTCGCGGTCGTCGTGCAGCAGGTCGCTGACGCCCGGGCTGCTCACCTCCAGAACATAGGGCTCCGGCAGAACCCCCGCCGTCTCGATCGCCTCCCCCAGNCGGACCGCTCAGGGCGGCGCAGTCGTCCAGGCTGATGTCGCTGCCGTCAAGCCGCGCCGCCAGCACCTGGAGGGTCATCGGGATGCGGTGCGTGAGCAGCTGCAGGCCGCGCAGCTCGAAGCCGGCCTGGCCCAACTGCCGGCGGGCGAGCGCCTCCAGCTCCGGGATCCGCGGATGGGCCATCAGCCCAGGGCGGTGCCGCTGCCCGGGTCAGCCCCCAGGTCGATCTCCGGGGCTTCGGCGAAGTAGTCGCTGCGCTCCACGGTGCCGCGCAGACCCGGATCCTGGTTGAGGCACTGGCGCTGCTTCTCGTCGTCGCGCAGGTACTGGCACACCCGGGCCCAGAGCTTGGCCCGGGTGCCGGGAGTGCCGTGGCTGAAGTGCACGAGGTCGCTGCCTCCCACCATCCCCTGAATCTCCACGCCGCAGACGCTGCAGCGCTGACGGGTGCCGGGGGGAATCGAGGCCATGGCGGCACAGCAGCTCTGCAGGCAACTTAGGCGCATGGGCCTGACGCGGATGCGCCTGCTGCAATTCAGTGATCCTCATCTGGTGGCCGCCGCCGACGGACTGGTGCGCGGCCGCGCACCGCTGGCCCAGCTGCGCGCCGGCCTGGCGGCGGCGACGGCGGCCCTCGGCGGAGCCCCGGATCTGCTGCTGATCAGCGGTGATCTCTGCCATGACGAGAGCTGGGGCGGTTATGCCCAGCTGCGCGATCTGCTGGGCGAACTGGCCTGGCCGGCGGCGCTGCTGTGCGGCAACCACGACCATCCCCAGCTGCTGCGATCCGCCCTGGGCCGTCAGGCCTGGCTGGCGCCCCTGGCCCTCGAACTGGCCGGGGTCACGCTGCTGCTGCTCGACAGCCACCGACCCGGCACCGACGCCGGCCACCTGGGGCCCCGCCAGCTGGCCTGGCTGCGGCGGCAGCTGGCGGGGCTCGGCGACCGCCCCGTGCTGGTGGCGGTGCACCATCCACCCGTGCCGATCGGTGATCCGGCCCTCGATGCCATCGCCCTGGTCGATGCTGGGGCCCTGCTGGAGCTGCTCAGCCCCGTGCCGGGGCTGCAGGCGGTGCTGTTCGGCCATGTGCATCAGCACTGGCAGGCGCCCTTGCCCGGGCGGCCGGTCGGGCTGCCGCCGGCTCTGCTGCTCGGCTGTCCCTCCACCCTGCGCGGCTTCGGGCCGGTGCAGCCCTGCCCGCTGGGTCGGGCCGACGATCCCGGCGGCCGCCTGCTGGAGCTGGAGGCGGGCCGGCCGCTGCACCAGCGGCTGCTGCGCTGGCCCGCGGTGCCCCTGCCCGCCGCTCTCCCCTCCTAGCCTCTCGGCATGGTTGATCTGCGTTCGCTGCTGAGCCTCGCGCTGGCGGCGCTGCTGCTGCTGCTCCAGCCCGCCTCGGCCTCGGCGCTGGAGCAACCGCACAGCTTCGTGGCCGAAGCGGTGAGGGCAGTGGCGCCCGCGGTCGTTCGGATCGACATCGAGCGCACCGTCGCCCGCCAGCCCTTCGACCCCGCCCTGCTCGATCCCTTCCTCCGGGATCTCTTCGGCGATCCCTCCGGCACCACCCGCGAGCGCGGCCAGGGGTCCGGCGTGGTCATCGATGCCGCTGCCGGCCTCGTGCTCACCAACGCCCACGTGGTCGATTCGGTCGACAGTGTGGAGGTGACCCTCGCCGATGGCCGCCAGTTGGACGGCAGCGTGGAGGGGATCGATCCGGTGACCGACCTGGCCCTGGTGCGACTGCGCGGTGCCCGCAACCTGCAGGCGGCTCCGCTCGGTGATTCCGAGGCCCTGGAGGTGGGCGACTGGGCGATCGCCCTGGGCAGCCCCTACGGACTGGAGCGCACGGTGACGCTCGGCATCGTGAGCAGCCTCCACCGCGACATCAACAGCCTCGGCTTCGCCGACAAGCGGCTGGATCTGATCCAGACCGACGCCGCCATCAATCCCGGCAACTCCGGCGGCCCGCTGATCGATGCCGCCGGGCGGGTGATCGGCATCAACACCCTGGTGCGCTCCGGCCCCGGAGCTGGCCTCGGGTTCGCCATCCCGATCAACCTCGCCAAACGGGTGGCGGACCAGCTGGTCCGCGGCGGCCAGGTGGTGCATCCCTATCTCGGTCTGCAGCTGGTGCCGCTCACGGCCCGCCGCGCCCGCGAGAACAACCGCGATCCGGATGCGCTGCTGCAGCTGCCCGAGCGCGACGGTGCGCTGGTGCAGCGGGTGCTTCCCGAGAGCCCTGCCGAGCAGGCCGGCCTGCGCCGCGGCGACCTGGTGGTGGCGGCTGGTGAGCAGCCGGTGCGCGACCCTTCTGCACTGCTGCAGCGCGTGGAGCAGGCCCAGGTGGGCGAGCCTCTGGCTCTCACCGTGATCCGCGGCCGGCGCGAGCTCAGCCTGTCGATCCGGCCGGCGGCCCTGCCCCGCGCTGCCGGCTGAGCTACGGTCACGGCCCCCGGGCTGTGGCGATGGCGGATCTGCAGAACCAGATGAAACAGGCGGTGGCGGCGGCGGCCACCGAACAGATCCGCAGCGGCATGGTGGTGGGGCTCGGATCGGGCTCCACCGCTGCTCTGATGATCCAGGCCCTCGGGGCCAAGCTCAGGAGCGGCGAGCTCACCGACATCGTGGGTGTGACCACCTCCTTCCAGGGAGAGGTGCTGGCGGCCGAGCTCGGAATTCCGCTGCAGAGTCTCAACGCCGTGGATCGCATCGATCTGGCGATCGACGGTGCCGACGAGGTGGATCCCTCCTTTCAGCTGATCAAGGGGGGCGGTGCCTGCCACGTGCAGGAGAAGCTCGTGGCGGTGCGGGCCGAGCGCTTCGTGGTCGTGGTCGATTCCACCAAGCTGGTCGACACCCTCAACCTGGGTTTCCTGCTGCCGGTGGAGGTGCTCCCGCGTGCCTGGCGTCAGGTTCAGGCTCAGCTGCGCGCGATGGGGGGCGATGCCCAGCTGCGCATGGCCGTAAGGAAGGCGGGCCCGGTGGTGACCGATCAGGGCAATCTGGTGCTGGATGTGGCCTTCAGCGGCGGCATCAGCGATCCGGTGGGGCTGGAGAAGGAGATCAACAACCTGCCGGGCGTGCTGGAGAACGGCCTGTTCGTCAACATCACCGACCAGGTTCTGGTGGGCGAGATTGTTGATGGGACTGCCGGCGTGCGTGATCTGGTGAAGCGCTGACCCCCGCCGCCGCGGTCAGCGGGCGAGGCGGCGCCGCACCGATTCGGCGTGGCTATGCAGCCCCTCGCTCTCGGCCAGGGTGATCACGGCCGCTCCGGTGGCCTCGAGCGCCGCGCGGTTGAACCGGATCAGCGAGGTGTGGCGCAGGAAGGTCTCTACGCTCAGGGCCCCGCTGAAGCGGGCCGTGCCGCTGGTGGGCAGGGTGTGGTTCGGGCCGGCCAGATAATCGCCCACCGCCTCCGGGGTCCAGGCCCCCAGGAAGATCGCACCGGCCTGCTGAATCCGCTCCGCCAGGGGCTCGGGTCGCTCCACCTGGAGCTCCAGATGCTCCGGGGCGAAGCGATCGCTCAGCCGGGCCGCCTCCTCGAGGCTGGGGCACACCACGATCAGCCCCCAGTCGTTCAGGGCCTGGCGGGTGATCGCACCCCTCGGATGCCCCTCCAGCTGGGCTTCGATGGCGGCCGGCACCGCCCGGGCCAGATCCTCGCTGGTGGTCAGCAGGATCGCCGCCGCCAGCGGGTCGTGTTCCGCCTGGGCCAGCAGGTCGGCCGCCACATGCTCGGGGTCGGCGGTGTGGTCGGCAATCACCAGCACCTCGCTCGGACCGGCCAGCGAGTCGATCGCCACACGGCCGTACACCGCCTTCTTGGCCAGCGTGACGTAGAGGTTGCCCGGGCCGCTGATCACATCCACCCTGGGGATGGTCGCCGTGCCGAAGGCCAGCGCCGCGATCGCCTGGGCGCCTCCCACCCGGTAGATCTCCTCGATGCCGGCCAGATGGGCCGCAGCCAGCACGGTCTGGTTCACCCGGCCGTCGGAGCCGGGCGGGGTGACCATCACCAGCCGCTGCACCCCGGCCACCCGGGCCGGAACGGCGTTCATCAGCACCGTGCTGGGGTAGCTCGCCCGGCCGCCAGGCACATACAGGCCGGCCCGCTCCACCGGCCGCCAGCGGCGTCCCAGGCGCTCCCCATGCACGCCCTTGACATCGAGGTCCGCCGGTTTCTGGCGCTGGTGAAAGTCCACGATGCGCCGGTGGGCCAGCTTCAGGGCCTCCTGCAGATCCACGGGTGTGGCCTGCCAGGCCGCCTCCAGTTCGGCGAGGGGAATCCGCAGGGGATCGGGCCTCACCCCATCGAAGCGTTCGGTGAGCTCGATCAGGGCCGAGTCGCCCTCGCGCTGCACCTGCTCGAGGATGGCCTCCACACGCTCGGCGGCGGCACGGCTCTGGCCGCTGCCGGTGCGCCAGGCGATGGCCTCCAGGCGCTTGCCGGCCGCCTCGGGATCCCGCAGCAGCTCCAGCCTCAGGGCGCTGCTGCCGGGTTCGGGCTCCGGACTCGTGGCGTTCGGGAGGCTGGTGGCCAGGGACACCGGGGCGCTGCGGGGCTGAATGCAAGTTAGTGGGCCGCCGCCGGGGGGATGCCGACCCGGGAGGTAAGATCTCCGTTTGCCAAGCCAGCGCCGTAACGCCTGTGGCCAATAACACCTCGTCGAAGAAGCGCGTTCTGATTGCCGAGCGCAACCGTCTGCGCAACCGCAGCTACAAATCAGCCGTGCGCACCCTGATGAAGCGCTGCTTCGCTGCCTGCAGCGCCTATCCCCAGGAGCCGGGCGAAGCTGGCAAGCAGGCCGTGCAGGCCAGCATGGCTGCAGCCTTCAGCAAGATCGACAAGGCCGTGAAGGTGGGTGTGCTGCACCGCAACACCGGGGCCCACCAGNAATCCCGCCTGAGCGCTGCCGTGAAGCAGGCGATCGAGCCCTCCGCTGCCGCCAAGGCCTGAGCCCGCGCGCCAGCATGGCGGCCAGCCGCAGACCCCGCACCCCGCCATGGCGGCGACTCCCCTGAGCAGTTCCGCCCAGCCAGGGCTGGATGATTCCCATCCGGCAGCGCTGGTGGATTCCCACTGCCACATCGTGTTCCGCAACTTCGATGCGGATCTCGACGCCGTGGCTCAGCGCTGGCGCGAGGCCGGTGTGCGTGCCCTGGTGCATGCCTGCGTGGAGCCTTCGGAGATCCCGGCCATCCGGGCCCTGGCGGATCGCTTCCCGGAGCTGCGCTATTCCGTGGGGGTTCACCCGCTCGACACCGAGCACTGGCAGTCCGATACCCGCCAGGTGCTGGGCGAGGCTGCCGGCGCCGACCCCAGGGTGGTGGCCATCGGTGAGCTGGGCCTCGATCTGTTCCGGCAGAAGAATCTGGAGCAGCAGCTGGCGGTGCTGGCACCGCAGCTCGATCTGGCCTGCGAGCTGGATCTGCCGGTGATCATTCACTGCCGCGATGCGGCCGCGCCGATGCTGGCCGAGCTGCGCCAGCGGGCCGAGCGCGGCCACTGCCCCAGGGGTGTGATGCATTGCTGGGGCGGCACCCCCGAGGAGATGGCCGGCTTCCTCGAACTCGGCCTGTTCATCAGCTTCAGCGGCGTGGTGACCTTCCCCAGGGCGGAGGCCACCCAGGCCTGCGCCAGGCAGGTGCCGGCCGATCGCTATCTGGTGGAGACCGATTGCCCCTTCCTGGCACCGGCCCCGCATCGGGGGCAGCGCAACGAGCCGGCCCATGTGGCAGCCGTGGCCAGGAAGGTCGCCGAGTTGCGCGGTGAAAGCCTCGAGGAGGTGGCCCATACCACCACCGCCAATGCCGCGGCGCTCTTCGGGCTGACGGTTCACACTGTATGATGTCTCATTGGCCTGGACGCGGATTCGCTCCTTGTTGTCGACGCCTGCAGCCCTGAAGCGAGCCCGTTAGGCGAGCCCCCCTGGCAGCCGTCCCCTCCCCGGGGGACGGCTGTTGGCGTGGGCCGCTGCCGCGGTGAGCACGGCTGCCGGAAGACGACCGGCCATCTCTCCTCCCACCCGTTCCTGCAGGTTCACCGCATGAGCAGCGCGATCCAGGTCGCCAAGACCGCCACCTACCTGCCAGATCTGGTGGAGGTGCAGCGGGCAAGCTTCAAATGGTTCCTGGAGAAGGGCCTGATCGAGGAGCTGGAGAGCTTCTCCCCGATCACCGACTACACCGGCAAGCTCGAGCTGCACTTCATCGGCAGCGAATATCGCCTCAAGCGCCCCCGCCACGACGTGGAAGAGGCCAAGCGCCGCGATGCGACCTTCGCCTCGCAGATGTACGTCACCTGCCGTCTGGTCAACAAGGAGACCGGTGAGATCAAGGAGCAGGAGGTGTTCATCGGCGAGCTGCCGCTGATGACCGAGCGCGGCACCTTCATCATCAACGGTGCCGAGCGTGTGATCGTGAACCAGATCGTGCGTTCGCCGGGCGTTTACTTCAAGGACGAACAGGACAAGAACGGCCGCAAGACCTTCAATGCCAGCCTGATCCCCAACCGTGGCGCCTGGCTGAAGTTCGAGACCGACAAGAACGACCTGCTGCACGTGCGCGTCGACAAGACCCGCAAGATCAATGCCCACGTGCTGATGCGGGCCATCGGCCTGTCGGACAACGACGTGCTCGACAAGCTGCGTCACCCCGAGTACTACCAGAAGTCGATCGAAGCGGCCAACGATGAGGGCATCTCCTCGGAAGACCAGGCGCTGCTCGAGCTCTACAAGAAGCTGCGCCCGGGTGAACCGCCCTCGGTGAGCGGTGGCCAGAGCCTGCTGCACAGCCGGTTCTTCGATCCGAAGCGCTACGACCTGGGCCGGGTGGGCCGGTACAAGATCAACAAGAAGCTCCGCCTCACGATCCCCGATGCGGTGCGCACCCTCACCCCCGAGGATGTGCTCAGCACGATCGATTACCTGATCAACCTCGAGCTCGATGTGGGCGGGGCCAGCCTCGATGACATCGACCACCTCGGCAATCGCCGCGTGCGCTCGGTGGGTGAGCTGCTCCAGAACCAGGTGCGCGTGGGCCTCAACCGGCTCGAGCGGATCATCAAGGAGCGGATGACCGTGGGTGAGACCGAATCGCTCACCCCGGCCCAGCTGGTGAACCCCAAGCCACTGGTGGCGGCGATCAAGGAGTTCTTCGGCTCCAGCCAGCTGAGCCAGTTCATGGATCAGACCAACCCGCTGGCCGAGCTCACCCACAAGCGCCGCATCAGCGCCCTCGGCCCCGGTGGCCTCACCCGCGAGCGGGCCGGCTTCGCCGTCCGCGACATCCACCCCTCCCACTACGGCCGCATCTGTCCGATCGAAACGCCGGAGGGTCCGAATGCCGGTCTGATCGGTTCGCTGGCCACCCACGCCCGGGTCAACGAGTACGGCTTCATCGAGACCCCCTTCTGGAAGGTGGAGAACGGGATCGTGCTCAAGCAGGGCGATCCGATCTACCTTTCCGCCGACCTCGAGGACGAATGCCGCGTCGCCCCGGGTGACGTGCCCACCGACGCCGAGGGCCGCATCACTGCCGAGCTGGTGCCGGTGCGCTACCGCCAGGACTTCGAGAAGGTGCCGCCTGAGCAGGTCGACTACGTGCAGCTCTCACCGGTGCAGGTGATCTCGGTGGCCACCTCGCTGATCCCCTTCCTGGAGCACGATGACGCCAACCGCGCCCTGATGGGCTCCAACATGCAGCGTCAGGCGGTGCCCCTGCTGCGCCCCGAGCGGCCGCTGGTGGGTACCGGTCTGGAAACCCAGGTGGCGCGCGACTCGGGCATGGTGCCGATCACCCGGGTCAACGGCACGGTCACCTTCGTGGATGCCACGGCGATCGTGATCCGCGACGACCAGGGCAACGACCACACCCACTTCCTGCAGAAGTACCAGCGCTCCAACCAGGACACCTGCCTCAACCAGCGTCCGATCGTGAGGCAGGGTGACCGGGTGATCGCCGGCCAGGTGCTGGCCAACGGTTCGGCCTGCGAGGGCGGTGAGATCGCCCTGGGTCAGAACGTGCTGATCGCCTACATGCCCTGGGAGGGCTACAACTACGAGGATGCGATTCTGGTGAGCGAGCGGCTCGTCACCGACGATCTCTACACCTCGGTGCACATCGAGAAGTACGAGATCGAGGCCCGCCAGACCAAGCTCGGCCCCGAGGAGATCACCCGCGAGATCCCCAACGTGGCAGAGGAAAGCCTGGGTAACCTTGATGAGATGGGCATCATCCGCATCGGTGCCTATGTGGAGAGCGGCGACATCCTGGTGGGCAAGGTGACGCCGAAGGGCGAATCCGATCAGCCCCCCGAAGAGAAGCTGCTGCGCGCGATCTTCGGGGAGAAGGCCCGCGACGTGCGCGACAACTCCCTGCGGGTGCCCAGCACCGAGCGCGGCCGCGTCGTCGACGTGCGCATCTACACCCGCGAGCAGGGTGATGAGCTGCCGCCGGGCGCCAACATGGTGGTGCGGGTCTACGTGGCGCAGCGCCGCAAGATCCAGGTGGGCGACAAGATGGCCGGCCGCCACGGCAACAAGGGGATCATCAGCCGCATCCTCCCCCGCGAGGACATGCCCTATCTGCCGGATGGCACCCCGATCGACATCGTGCTCAACCCGCTCGGCGTGCCGAGCCGGATGAATGTGGGCCAGGTATTCGAGTGCCTGATGGGCTGGGCCGCCTCCCATCTGGGCTGCCGCGTCAAGGTGGTGCCCTTCGATGAGATGCATGGCGCCGAGAAATCCAAGGAAACCGTGCAGGCATTTCTCGAGGAGGCCGCCAGCCAGCCCGGCAAGGCTTGGGTGTACGACCCGGAGAACCCCGGCAAGATCCAGCTGATCGACGGCCGCACCGGCGAGCCCTTCGACCAGCCGGTCACGGTGGGCTTCGCCCACATCCTCAAGCTGGTGCACCTGGTCGACGACAAGATCCACGCCCGCTCCACCGGCCCCTACTCGCTGGTGANCCCAGCAGNCNNCCCTGGGCNGGNCAAGGCCCAGCAGGGCGGCCAGCGTCTCGGCGAGATGGAGGTGTGGGCCCTGGAGGCCTACGGCGCCGCCTACACCCTGCAGGAACTGCTCACCGTCAAGTCCGACGACATGCAGGGCCGCAACGAGGCGCTCAACGCGATCGTGAAGGGCAAGCCGATCCCGCGCCCCGGCACTCCCGAATCCTTCAAGGTGCTGATGCGCGAGCTGCAGTCTCTGGGCCTCGACATCGCCGTCTACACCGATGAAGGCGAGGAGGTCGACCTGATGCAGGACGTGAACCCGCGCCGCAGCACCCCCAGCCGGCCCACCTACGAATCCCTCGGCGTCGCGGACTACGACGACGACTGATCCCCGCCCCCGCTGTTCCCTGAACGGCTCCCCCTCCTCGACCTCCGCGCGCCCTCCTCTCGATGTCCAACAGCAATCTCCGCACCGAGAACCACTTCGACTACGTGAAGATCACGCTCGCCTCGCCCGAGCGGATCATGCAGTGGGGGCAGCGCACGCTCCCCAACGGCCAGGTGGTGGGTGAGGTCACCAAGCCGGAAACGATCAACTACCGCACCCTCAAGCCCGAGATGGACGGGCTCTTCTGCGAGAAGATCTTCGGCCCGTCCAAGGACTGGGAATGCCACTGCGGCAAGTACAAGCGGGTGCGCCACCGGGGCATCGTGTGCGAGCGCTGCGGTGTGGAGGTCACCGAGAGCCGGGTGCGGCGTCACCGCATGGGCTTCATCAAGCTGGCCGCTCCGGTGAGCCACGTTTGGTACCTCAAGGGCATCCCCAGCTACGTGGCGATCCTGCTCGACATGCCTCTCCGGGATGTCGAGCAGATCGTCTACTTCAACTGCTACGTGGTGCTTGATCCGGGCGATCACCAGTCGCTCACCTACAAGCAGCTGCTCACCGAAGACGAGTGGCTGGAGATCGAGGATGAGATCTACGCCGAGGATTCCACCATCGAGAACGAACCGGTGGTGGGGATCGGTGCCGAGGCGCTCAAGCAGCTGCTCGAGGACCTCGACCTCAGCGAGACAGCCGAGCAGCTGCGCGAGGAGATCGCCGCCAGCAAGGGTCAGAAGCGGGCCAAGCTGATCAAGCGTCTGCGCGTGATCGACAACTTCATCGCCACCGACGCCCGGCCCGAGTGGATGGTGCTCGATGTGATCCCCGTGATCCCGCCGGATCTCCGGCCCATGGTGCAGCTCGACGGCGGCCGCTTCGCCACCAGCGATCTCAACGATCTCTACCGGCGGGTCATCAACCGCAACAACCGCCTGGCCCGTCTGCAGGAGATCCTGGCTCCCGAGATCATCGTGCGCAACGAGAAGCGCATGCTCCAGGAGGCCGTCGATGCCCTGATCGACAATGGCCGCCGCGGCCGCACCGTGGTGGGCGCCAACAACCGCGCCCTCAAGTCACTCAGCGACATCATCGAGGGCAAGCAGGGCCGCTTCCGCCAGAACCTGCTCGGCAAGCGGGTCGACTACTCCGGTCGTTCCGTGATCGTGGTGGGTCCGAAGCTGAAGATGCACCAGTGCGGCCTGCCCAAGGAGATGGCGATCGAGCTCTTCCAGCCGTTCGTGATCCATCGCCTCATCCGCCAGAACATCGTCAACAACATCAAGGCCGCCAAGAAGCTCATCCAGCGCGCCGACGATGAGGTGATGCAGGTGCTGCAGGAGGTGATCGAAGGTCACCCGATCCTGCTCAACCGGGCGCCGACGCTGCACCGCCTCGGCATCCAGGCCTTCGAGCCCAAGCTCGTGGATGGCCGCGCCATCCAGCTGCACCCGCTGGTGTGCCCCGCCTTCAACGCCGACTTCGACGGTGACCAGATGGCGGTGCACGTGCCCCTGGCGATCGAGGCCCAGACCGAGGCCCGCATGCTGATGCTGGCCAGCAACAACATCCTCTCGCCGGCCACCGGTGAACCGATCATCACCCCGTCCCAGGACATGGTGCTCGGCGCCTATTACCTCACCGCGGAGCAGCCCGGCAGCGTCAGGCCCGAATTCGGCGACCGCAGCCGCACCTTCGCCGGCCTCGATGATGTGATCGCCGCCTTCGAGGAGAAGCACGTCGGCCTGCACGACTGGGTGTGGGTGCGCTTCAGCGGCGAGGTTGAGTGCGATGAGGAGGAGAAGCAGCCCCTGCACCAGGAGACCCTCAGCGACGGCACCCGCATCGAGCAGTGGAAGTTCCGTCGCGACCGCTTCGATGAGGACGGTGCCCTGATCAGCCGATACCTGCTCACCACCGTGGGCAGGGTTGTGATCAACCACACGATCATCGACGCCGTGGCAGCCGCCTGAGATCGGCAGAACGCCAAGTCCCTTTCCCGTCGTAACCACCGCGCGCAGCCATGACCGCCACCCCCTCCAGCAAGAAATCCGGCAAGAAGAGCACCAAGTCCAGCGCCGTCGAGCCCCCTGTCCCTGCCGAGCCCAGCCCCGCCGGTGCGCTCAGCCGCCAGGCGCCTCCCTTCCGCAACCGGGTCATCGACAAGAGGGCCCTGCGCAACCTGGTGGCCTGGGCCTACAAGCACCACGGCACCGCCGCCACCGCGGCGATGGCCGATGAGCTCAAGGATCTGGGCTTCCACTACGCCACCCAGGCCGCTGTGTCGATCTCGGTCGACGACCTGCGCATTCCCGGCGACAAGGCCGCCCTGCTGGAGGAGGCCGAGCAGCAGATCACCGAAACCGAGGAGCGCTACAGGCTCGGTGAGATCACCGAGGTGGAGCGCCACACCAAGGTGATCGACACCTGGACCGAAACCAACGAGCGTCTCGTGGCCGCGGTGCGCCGCAACTTCAACGAGAACGATCCGCTCAACTCGGTGTGGATGATGGCCAACTCCGGCGCCCGGGGCAACATGTCCCAGGTGCGCCAGTTGGTGGGCATGCGTGGCCTGATGGCCAACCCCCAGGGCGAGATCATCGACCTGCCGATCCGCACCAACTTCCGCGAGGGCCTCACGGTCACCGAATACGTGATCTCCTCCTACGGCGCCCGCAAGGGTCTGGTCGACACCGCCCTGCGCACCGCCGACTCCGGCTACCTCACCCGCCGACTGGTGGACGTGGCCCAGGACGTGATCGTGCGCGAGGACGACTGCGGCACCACCCGCAGCATTCCCATCGACGCCGACGAGCGGGGCCGCTTCGCCAGCAAGCTGGTGGGTCGGCTGGCTGCCGAGCCCGTGCTGGCCGCCGATGGCAGCACGATCGTCGATCGAGACGGCGAGATCGACCTCCCGCTCAGCCGCTGCATCGAGGCTGCCGGTGTGACCACCGTGAAGGTGCGCTCACCGCTCACCTGTGAGGCCAACCGCTCGGTGTGCCGCAAGTGCTACGGCTGGGCCCTGGCGCACAACCAGCTGGTCGACCTGGGCGAGGCGGTCGGCATCGTCGCCGCCCAGTCGATCGGGGAACCCGGCACCCAGCTCACCATGCGGACGTTTCACACCGGTGGTGTGTCCACCGCCGAGACCGGCGTGGTGCGTTCGCTCGTGGAGGGCACGATCGAGTTCGGCGACAAGGCCCGTGTGCGTCCTTTCCGCACCCCCCACGGCGTGGATGCCCAGATCGCTGAGACCGACTTCACCCTCACGGTGACGCCCAGCGGCAAGGGCAAGCCCCAGAAGCTCGACATCACCACCGGTTCGATCCTGTTCGTCACCGATGGCCAGCCCTATCCGTCCGACACGATGCTGGCCCAGATCTCCAGTGGCGCCACGGTCAAGAAGAGCGTGGAGAAGGCCACCAAGGATGTGATCTGCGACCTGGCCGGCCAGGTGCGCTACGAGGACGCCATCCAGCCCAAGGAGGTCACCGACCGCCANGGCAACATCACCCACAAGGCGACCCGCCTCGGCCGGATGTGGGTGTTCGCCGGCGACGTGTACAACCTGCCGCCCAACGCTCTGCCCGTGGTGAGCGGCAACAAGGCCGTGACCACCGGTGAGGTGCTGGCCGAAAGCCGGCTGGTGAGCGAGTACGGCGGCGCCGTGCGCCTGCGCGAGAGCGCCGGCGACTCTCGCGAAGTGCAGATCGTGACCGCCAGCCTCACCCTCAAGGACTGCAAGCTGGTGGGTGAATCCACCCATTCCGGAGAGATCTGGCATCTCGAGGGCAAGGAGAGCATCCGCTACCGCCTCAACACCGCGCCCGGCAGCAAGATCGGCAATGGTGAGGTGATCGCCGAGCTGGCCGATGATCGCTTCCGCACCCAGACGGGCGGCATCGTCAGGTACGCCCCCGGCCTGGCCATCAAGAAGGCCCGCAGCGCCAAGAACGGCTACGAGGTGAGCAAGGGCGGCACCCTGCTCTGGATCCCGCAGGAAACCCACGAGATCAACAAGGACATCTCTCTGTTGATGATCGAGGACGGCCAGTGGATCGAGGCCGGCACTGAAGTGGTGAAGGACATCTTCAGCCAGACCGCCGGCATCGTGACGGTGACCCAGAAGAACGACATCCTCCGGGAGATCATCGTGCGCTCGGGTCAGCTGCACCTGGTGAGCGACAGCAAGACCCTGGCCACCTACGGCGAGGGCAGGATGGTGATGCCGGGCGACGAGATCGCCAAGGGCCTCAAGGCCGAGGCGATGGTGTTCGTCGAGGCGGTGGACACGCCCGAGGGAGGCACGCTGCTGCTGCGTCCGGTGGAGGAATACGCCATTCCCGATGAGGCTCACCTGCCCGATCTGGCGGCGGTCAAGCAGCCCGGTGGCCCCAGCCTCGGCCTCCGCGCCACCCAGAGGCTGGCCTTCAAGGACGGCGAACTGATCAAGAGCGTGGAGGGGGTGGAGCTGCTCAAGACCCAGCTGATCCTCGAGACGCACGACACCACCCCCCAGATGACCGTGGACGTGGAGGCGGTGGCCGACAAGCGCGCCAAGACCATCGAACGCCTGCAGCTCACCATCCTGGAAACCCTGCTGGTGCGCCGCGACACCCTCTCGGACGCCAGCCACGGCTCCACCCACACCGATCTGCAGGTGGCCGACGGTGACACCGTGAAGCGTGGTGACGTGGTGGCCACAACCCAGATCCTCTGCAAGGAGGACGGCGTGGTGCAGCTGCCCGACCAGGTGGAAGGTGAGCCGATCCGCCGCCTGATCGTGGAGCGTCTTGGTGACACCCGCAGCATCGACCTGGGTCAGGTCGTCCCGACCGTGTCGCTCAACCAGCGCATCGTTGACGGTGACCTGCTCGCCGATGGCGTGCCGGNCCCCTGCTGCGGTCAGGTGGAGGCGATCGAGGGCAACACGGTCACGATCCGCCTCGGCCGGCCCTACATGGTGTCGCCCGACTCGGTGCTGCACGTGCGCGACGGCGAACTGGTGCAGCGGGGAGACGGCCTGGCCCTGCTGGTGTTCGAGCGGCAGAAGACCGGCGACATCGTGCAGGGTCTGCCCCGCATCGAGGAGCTGCTGGAGGCCCGCCGCCCCCGCGACTCGGCGGTCCTCTGCCGCAAGAGCGGTGTGGTGCAGATCAAGCAGGGCGAGGACGACGACTCGCTGAGCGTGTCGGTGATCGAGGCTGACGACACGATCACCGACTATCCGATCCTGCTGGGGCGCACCGTGATGGTGAGCGACGCCCAGCAGGTCAGCGCCGGTGAATCGCTCACCGACGGCCCGATCAACCCGCACGAACTGCTGGAGTGCTACTTCGAGGATCTGCGGGGCCGCAAGCCCACCCTCGAGGCGGCGCAGGAGGCGATCTCCAAGCTGCAGTTCCGCATGGTGCAGGAGGTGCAGAACGTGTACCGCAGCCAGGGCGTGTCGATCGACGACAAGCACATCGAGGTGATCGTGCGGCAGATGACCAGCAAGGTGCGGGTCGAGGACGCCGGCGACACCACCCTGCTGCCCGGCGAGCTGATCGAGCTGCGTCAGGTGGAGCAGGTGAACAGCGCCATGGCGATCACCGGTGGTGCCCCCGCCGAGTTCACTCCGGTGCTGCTGGGCATCACCAAGGCCTCGCTCAACACCGACAGCTTCATCTCGGCGGCCTCCTTCCAGGAGACCACCCGCGTGCTCACCGAAGCCGCCATCGAGGGCAAGAGCGACTGGCTGCGCGGTCTCAAGGAGAACGTGATCATCGGGCGCCTGATCCCCGCCGGCACCGGCTTCAGCGGCTTCGAGGAGGAGCTGCGGGCCGAGGCCGGGCCTCACCCCGACATCCTCGAGGAGGACGGGATGGGCTATCGCCGGATGCAGAACCTCCGGCCCGACTACACCGTGGAGATGCCGGCCCCGGCCGCCTCGACCGCGGTGCTCGATGATCCCTCCGAGGAGGATCTCGAGGCCACCCGCAGCCGTCACGGCATCGAGGCCAGTGCCAGCAGCTTCGCCGCCTTTGTCCGTCCCACCGTGGAGGACGGCCTGGAGGAGGAGCTGATCGCCGACCCCGCCGCCCTCGAGGGCCTGCAGGAGGAAGGGCTGCTCACCGACGACTAGAGCCTGTTCGCCGACGCCTGATTCCCGTCATGATGCGCTGATGAGCAGCTCCAAACTCACCGCCCTGGGGACTCCCATCCCTCAGCGGCGGATTCCCCGCTACGGCTTCCACAGCCACATCGAGCGACTGCATGGCCGCATCGCCATGCTCGGGTTCATCGCCCTCGTATTGGCGGAGTGGAAGCTCGGCCACGGCATCCTGATCTGGTCTTGACCGCCCAGCCTCGGGTCGCGACCGGCCCCCCTCTGCTGGGGATGGGACTAGCGCAGCTGGAGCGCTGGGCCGAGCAGCAGGGGCAGCCGGCCTTCCGAGGGCGTCAGCTTCACGACTGGCTCTATGCCAAGGGGGCCCACCGCCTCGATCAGATCACCGTGCTGCCCAGGGCCTGGAGAGAGCAGCTGACGGCCAGTCCGCCGCCGGGAGGGCCCGACTGGATCGGCCGCTCCCGCGAGCTGCGCCGCAGCATCGCCCGCGATGGCACCACCAAGCTGCTGCTGGCCACCGCCGATGGCCACACGATCGAGACCGTCGGCATCCCGGCCGAGGGCCGGCTCACGGTCTGCGTCAGTTCTCAGGTGGGCTGCCCGATGGCCTGCCGCTTCTGCGCCACCGGCAAGGGCGGGTTGCAGCGCTCGCTGGCGGTGCACGAGATCGTGGATCAGGTGCTCAGCGTGCGGGAGGCGATGGAGACCCGCCCCTCGCACGTGGTGTTCATGGGCATGGGTGAGCCGCTGCTCAACATCGAGGCGGTGCTGGCGGCGATCGATTGCCTCTGCACCGATCTGGGCATGGCCCAGCGACAGATCACCGTGAGCACGGTGGGGGTGCCGAAAACCCTGCCCACCCTGGCCGAACGGGCCCTGGAGCGGCTGGGCCGGGCCCAGTTCACCCTGGCGGTGAGCTGCATGCCCCGGATCAGCGGCTGCGGGAGGAGCTGATCCCCACCGCCCACGCCTACCCGATCGAGGCGCTGCTCGACGACTGCCGCCGCTATGTGGCTCTCACCGGGCGGCGCGTCAGCTTCGAATACATCCTGCTGGGCGGCCTCAACGACCAGCCCCGTCACGCTGAGGCTCTGGCGCGGCTGATCCGCGGTTTCCAGAGCCACGTGAACCTGATCCCCTACAACCCGATCGCCGAGGAAACCTTCCAGCGGCCCACCCCGGCGGCGGTCGAGGCCTTCAGCCACGCCCTCAGGGAGCGCCACATCGCCGTGAGTGTGCGCGCCAGCCGCGGCCTCGATGCCGACGCCGCCTGCGGCCAGCTGCGCCGCCGCCTGGAGGGCAGCCTCAAGCCGGCCTGAGCGGCATGCTCAGGTGGGGTCCCGCTGCGGATCAAAGGCTCCCCTCGCCTCGTGCTCGCTCCATGGGGCCAGGCGCGCCAGCAGCAGGAAAGCCGGCGCCGCCGCCGCCGTCGTGGCCAGGAAGAAACTCGGCCAGCCCACCGTCTCGGCCACCACCCCAGCCGGCGAGGAGAGGATCGATCGGCTCATGGCGTAGACGCCGGAGAGCAGGGCGTACTGGGTGGCGGAGAAGCGCGGGTTGCAGAGGCTCATCAGCAGCGCCACGAACACCGCGCCCACCATGCCGCCGCTCACGTTCTCCAGGCTGACGGCCGTGATCAGCCCGGTGAAGCCGCCGCCGAAGCGGGCCAGGGCCCAGTAGCTGAGGTTGCCGAGCGCACCGGCTGCGGCGAACAGCCACAGGGAGCGGTTCATGCCCAGCCAGGCGAACAGCGCCCCGCCCAGCACCGTGCCCACCATCGTGGCGCCGATCGCCCAGCCCCCCTGCACCAGGCCGATCTCGGCCTCGCTGAAGCCCTGCAGCTTCAGGAAGGGAATCGCCATGGCGCTGAGCAGACCGTCTGGCCAGCGGTAAAGCAGCACCAGCAGCAGCAGTTGCCAGGAGCGCCCCGGGCCGGCGCGGTGCAGGAATTCGCGGGCCGGCCCCAGCACCGCCTGGCGCAGGCTGGTGACCGCATGCTGCACCGGCCGCAGCCTGGGCGCCGTGAGGGTGAACGGAATCACGGCGGCCACCAGGGCGCCGCGCTCAGGAAGGCCGCCGGCCAGCCGTGGCGTCCGGCCAGCAGGAAGCCGCCGGCCCCCACCGCCAGCATCGCCGCCCGGTAGCCCAGGCTGGCGGCGGCGGCGCCGGCCCCCCGCTCGGCCTCCGGCAGCAGGTCGGTGCGGTAGGCATCGATCACGATGTCCTGGGTGGCACTGCACACCGCCAGCGCCAGGGCGGCCACGCCGATGGCCGTGAGGCTGGCGGGGTCGGTGCTGGGGTGCAGCAGCGCCATGGCGGCGATCACGGCCACCAGCAGCAGCTGCAGTACCAGGATCCAGCCGCGGCGCCGGTCGGGCCAGGGGATCGGCCAGCGATCCAGCAGCGGTGCCCAGAAGAGCTTCAGGGTGTAGGGAAGCTCCGCCAGCGGAATCAGGCCGATCAGTGCCAGGGGCACACCGCTGGCGGTGAGCCAGCCCTGAAGCAACCTGCTGCCCACCATCAGCGGCGTGCCGCTGGCCACCCCCTCGGCGGTCACCGCCACCAGTCGGCGCACCGCCCCGCTGCTGCGGCGGCGCAGGGACGGTGGAATCGGGAGCGCCAACGGCCGCGAACGGTTGGCGGCACCCTAAGTCGCTTGGCCGGGCTGGGCAGAAGCCGCCGTCCATGCCGTCAGAATGGATCGAGCTGGCCCCAACCGTGCAATTCTTCCGCTCCACTCTGCTGCCGGCGGCGATCGTGCTGCTGTTCGCTCTCGCCCTGTTCGCCGTGAGCGCCCGCATCTGGCTGCCCGGCGACATGGCCGCTCCGGCTCCGATCAGCTGATTGGAGCCGCCCCTCGACGATGACCTCAGGAGTGCGGTGAGCGGTTTCCCCGAGCACGATTCAAGACGCGACGGACCCTTCAGCGAGAGCCCCCAGGAGCTCAGCCTCGATCCCGATGTGCTGGCGCAGGAGCTGGCGCAGGAGCTGCTCGGCGATCCGCTCGATGAGCTCGACAGCAGCGAGCCGGAACCCAGCGCCGTGGCGGCGGAATGCGATCTGGGCCTGATGCTCCTCCAGGGTGGGGAGCAGCCCGGCGGCCGTGAGCAGCGCATGCAGGGCCTGCGCATCTTCTGCGAACACCGCGATCCGCGGGCGGTGCCGCTGCTGCTGCCGCTGCTGCGCGCCAGCTGCCCGATCCTGCGCATGAGCGCCGTCTATGCCCTGGGCCGCAACCCCAGCCCCGAGGCCGTGGAGCCGCTGCTGGCCCTGCTGGCGGGTGACGACAACGGGTATGTGCGCAAGGCCGTGGCCTGGAGCCTGGGCAACTATCCCGATGCGCCCGTGCTCAACCCGCTGATCCGGGCCCTGCAGCTGGACATCGCCGCGGTGCGGCTCTGGGCCGCCAGCTCCCTTGCCGATGCCGGCGGCACCGGGCCGGCCAAGGCCGATCCGGCTGCGGCCCAGTTGCTGCTCAGCCTGCGCATCGACAGCGAGCCCGCCGTGCGCAGCAACAGCGCCTGGGGCCTCGGACGGCTCTATGCCGATCTGGTGGAGCCGCGTCAGCAGGAGGTGGTGGAGGCGCTGCTGCACACCATGCTGAGCGATGCCGAATCCAGCGTGCGCGATGAGGCCCGGCTGGCCCTCGAGCAGCTGGAGCAGCCCGATGTGCTGGAGCGGCTTCAGACGCTTGTGGATGAGGGGCTGTTGTGATTCGCCCAGCCGCCGCTCGGGGCGGTTAGCATCGCGCCACTTCCGTTCAGGCCTGGGATGGCTCAGCAAACCATCCGCTTCCG
>NZ_LFEK01000033.1 GCF_001039265.1 Synechococcus sp. GFB01
TGCCGCTCGGCACCGGCCAGCAGCAGCCCGCGGCCGCGGCGGCAGCAGCGGCCGCTCGAATCCCACCCCATCCCGCACCGCACCCATGCTCCCGCACCGCACGGCATCGCTCTCGGAATGATCGAAACCCGTGGGCTGGTTCCAGCCATCGAAGCGGCTGACGCCATGACCAAGGCCGCCGAAGTGACGCTGGTGGCCCGTGAGTTCGGTGGGCGGCGGCTACGTGACCGTGATGGTGCGCGGAGAAACCGGTGCGGTCAACGCCTCCGTGCGCGCCGGCGCCGATGCCTGCGAGCGGGTCGGCGACGGCCTCGTGGCCGCCCACATCATTGCCCGTCCCCACACCGAGGTGGAGCCCGCCCTGCGCGGCACCGCCGTCACCCGTCGACCTGTGATCCCCATGGGCGCCGTCCACCCGCGCGTCCTGGGCTACCTCGGTCGCGCTCTGAGCCTCGAGCTCTCCGCTGTGCAGCAGTACATGACCCAGGCATCCCTGGTGGAGCTCTGGGGTGACCTCGATGCCGCCCAGCGGTTCCGCCAGGAAACCGTGGAGGAGATGCAGCACGCTGAGACGATCGTGAAGCGGATGCTGGTCCTCGGGGTGGCCCCCTCGGCCTCCCAGTTGCGGCCGGTGAGCCACGCCGGCGACCTCATCGGCCTGCTGCGACACAACGCAGCCCTGGAAGCCGATCTGGTGAACCACTACGCCGAGGCCGTGCGCTTCTGCCTGCTCGTGGGTGATGCCGACAGCGAACAGTTCTTCCGCGAGCTCTGGAACGACGAGCAGCACCATGCCGAAGAGCTGACACAGTGGCTGCGGAGCCTTGGCGCGTCGCGTCATCCCCTCCAAGACCGGGCCATCTTCTGAGCTTCCCCACCTGGCCGGAGCCACCCTTCTCCCTTTGGCCGAAACCCTCCCCCTGCCGATTCAGCTCGTCTGGCTGATCCCGCTCTACGGTTTCAGCGGGATCCTCCTGTCGTTGCCCTGGGCCACGGGCTGGATCCGCCGCAACGGCCCCCGACCGGCGGCCTACCTCAATCTGCTGGTGACCCTGCTGGCGGTGCTGCATGGCTCTCTGGTGCTTCGCCAGATCTGGCTGCTCGGCCCCCAGCACCTCGGTGTTCCCTGGTTTCAGGCGGCCGGCCTCGATCTGAGCATCGGCTTCGATCTCTCGCTCACCAACCTGGCGGCCCTGGAGCTGGTCACCTTCATGAGCCTGCTGGCACAGGTGTTTGCGCTGGGATATCTCGACAAGGAATGGTCCCTGGCGCGCTTCTATGCCCTGGTGGGTTTCTTCGAGGGAGCCCTCTGCGGCGTGGTGCTGAGCAGCAGCCTCTTCATGAGCTACTTCCTGCTGGAGATGCTCACCCTCTCCACCTACCTGCTGGTGGGCTTCTGGTATGCCCAGCCGCTGGTGGTGACGGCGGCCCGCGACGCCTTCCTCACCAAGCGTGTGGGTGATGTGCTGCTGCTGATGAGCGTGGTGGCCCTCTCGGCCTGGGCCGGCTCGCTGGAATTCACCGACCTCTACAGCTGGGCCGCCGAGGCGCGTGCCAGCGGCAGCATCGCGCCGCTGGCCGGAACTCTGGTGGGTCTGGGTCTGATCGCCGGTCCGATGGGCAAGTGTGCCCAGTTCCCCATGCACCTCTGGCTGGATGAGGCCATGGAGGGCCCGAACCCGGCCTCGATCCTGCGCAACTCGGTGGTGGTGACCGCCGGCGCTGGTGCTGCTGAAACTGATGCCGCTGCTCAGCCTCTCCCCCCTGGCCATCAACGTGCTCTTGGTGGTGGGCACGATCAGCGCCCTGGCCGGGGCCCTGGTGGCCCTGGCCCAGGTGGATCTCAAGCGAACCTTCTCCTACTCCACCACCTCCTACCTGGGGCTGGTGTTCGTGGCCATCGCACTCCAGCAGCCCGGGCTGGCGGTGCTGCTGCTGCTGGCCCATGGCCTGGCCAAGGCGTTGCTGTTCATGAGTGTGGGCAGCATCATCACGACCACGAACTGCCAGGACCTCACCGAACTTGGCGGCCTGGGAACCCGCATGCCGGCCACCTGCATGGCCTATCTGGTGGGAGGAGCGGGGCTCGTGGGCGTGCTGCCGCTGGGCTGCTTCTGGTGCTTCGGCCTGGGCGTGGAGGCACTCTGGAGCGACCGGCCCCTGGCGGCGGCCGTTCTGCTGTTCACCAACCTGCTCACCGCGGTCAATCTCACCCGTGTCTACCGATCGGTCTTCCTGGGGCCCGTGCTGCCCAAGACCCGCCGAGCCCCGGAAGTGAACTGGCTGATGGCACTGCCGATGGTCAGCCTCACCGTTCTGGTGCTGCTCACGCCGCTGCTGATGCAGCGGATCGATCCGGTGCCGGGCATCGGCTCCTTCAGCCCCGCCGTGGCCGCAGCGGTGTTGGCCTCCGGCCTCAGCGGCGTCGGCATCGGCTGGGCGATCCCGCTGGAGACGTTCGGGTCGCGCCCGATCCAGCGACCGCTGTGCCGTATCCAGGATCTGCTCGCCTTCGACTTCTACACCGAACGCATCTACCGGGCCACGATCGTGGCCCTGGTGGCCGGCCTGGCGGGCTGGGTCAACGGCTTTGATCGCCGGGTGGTGAACGGTCTGGTCAACGGGATCGGCAACCTGTCACTGCAGAGTGCCGACAATCTCAAGCTCAGCGTCAGCGGCCAGACGCAGAGCTACGTGCTCACCGTGGTGCTGGCGATCGTTGTGCTCCTGGTCGGACTGAGCTGGCTGCTCGCTCCAGGGGTAGTCGGATGAGCAGCATCCCGTCGCTGCCCCTGCTCAGCCTGCTGCTGGCGATTCCCCTGGGCGGCTGCTCCGCCCTGCTGCTCTGGCCTGGCCGGCCCTCCCCCCAGCGCCTGCGCGGCATCTCGATTGCCGCCCTGAGCCTCCAACTGCTCGCCAGCCTGGCACTGCTGCTGGTATTTGACCCGACCCTGCCGGGCCTGCAGCTTCAGGAATCGATCGCCTGGCTGCCCGGGATCGGCCTTGACTATCGGCTCGGACTCGACGGCCTGTCGCTGCCCCTGGTGCTGATCAATGCCGCCCTCACGCTGGTGTCAGCGATCTGCACGCGCGACTTCGATCGGCGACCGCGCATCTACTTCGCCATGCTGCTGCTGATCAGCGCGGCGGTGAACGGCGCCTTCCTGGCCGACAACCTGCTGCTGTTCTTCCTCTTCTATGAGCTGGAGCTGATNCCCCTCTGGCTCCTGATCTCGATCTGGGGAGGAGCCCAGCGGGCCTACGCGGCCACCAAGTTCCTGATCTTCACCGCCATGTCGGGGATGCTGATCCTGGGCGCCTTCCTGGGTCTGGCCCTGTTCACCGGTCAGGTGGATTTCAGCGTCACGGCCGTGACCACCGACCGGCTGGCGATGGGCAGTCAACTCCTGCTGCTGGGGGCCCTGCTGGTGGGCTTCGGCATCAAGATGCCGCTGGTGCCCTTCCACACATGGCTGCCCGATGCCCATACCCAGGCCTCCACACCGGTGTCGGTGCTGCTGGCGGGGGTGCTGCTCAAGCTCGGCACCTACGGTCTGCTGCGATTCGGCATGGGACTCTTTCCCCANGCCTGGGCCCTGCTGGCCCCCTGGCTGGCACTGTGGGCCGCCATCACCGTGCTCTACGGCTCACTGGCCGCGATCGCTCAGCGCGACATGAAGCGCATGGTGGCCTTCAGCTCGGTCGGGCACATGGGCACGATCCTGCTGGCCGCGGCAGCCGCGACTCCCGTGGCCCTGCTGGGTGCTGCCTTCCAGATGGTGAGCCACGGCCTGATCTCGGCACTGCTCTTCCTGCTGGTGGGCACGGTGTACCGCAAGACGGGCACCCGCGACCTGGAGGTGGTGCGCGGCCTGCTCAACCCGGAGCGGGGCCTGCCGCTCACGGGCAGCCTGATGATCCTTGGGGTGATGGCGAGCGCGGGCCTGCCCGGCATGGCTGGATTCATCTC
This sequence comes from Synechococcus sp. GFB01, assembly GCF_001039265.1. GTDB lineage: Bacteria > Cyanobacteriota > Cyanobacteriia > PCC-6307 > Cyanobiaceae > NIES-981. The sequence continues at coordinate 3,971 of NZ_LFEK01000033.1, forward strand.
CGAATTCATGCTCTACCGCGGCAGCATCGGCACCTACCCGCTCGCCACGCTGCTCTGCCTCGTGGGGTCTGGCCTCACGGCGGTGTATTTCCTGCTGCTGGTGAATCGCGCCTTCTTCGGCCGCCTGGCGATCACCCCGGTGGACGATCCGCTGCGGCACAGCCGGCTCGATGTGCAGCTGCCGCCGGTGGCGCCGCGGGAAACGGTCCCGGCCCTGGCCCTGGCCGTGGGGGTGGTTGGGATCGGCCTGCTGCCCGCCCTGCTCGCCCGGCTCAGCGAGGTCACGACGACGGCCATGGCGGCCGCACTGCAGGGAGGCGCGGTCTGATGCCGGTGATCCCCGCCGAGCTGACCCGCGCAGGTGGCATGNCCACGCCGGAGGAGCTCCAGCGGCGCCTGCTGGCCGGCGAAACCCTGCTGGCCGACACGCCCGACCATCTGCTCGAGGTGGTGGGAGTGCTGGAAAGCTATGGCGAGGTGCTGGATGCCTACAGCGTCAATCTCATCTACCAGGCCGAGCGGCAGTTCCTCAATCCGCTGCCGATCTTCAAGTATCTGGACGGCGACCTGAGCCCAGCCAAGATCTGGCGGCATCTTTACCACGACCGGATCAACTTCGAGTACGCCGAATACTGCATGAAGGCCATGCTCTGGCATGGCACCGGCGGGCTCGACGCCTATCTCGATTCCGAGGCCTTCGCCGCCGGCTGCGCCGCCGTCATCGCCCGCAAGCGGCGCCGCGACCCGCTGCTGGGCCTGCTCCACCCCCTCTTCCCGGGCTTCCTGCCGGAGCTGATCCGCACGGCCGCCACGACCCATGCCCTGGGCCAGTTCTGGCGGGTGATGAGCGATCTCTTCCTGGCTCTTGCCGCCGCCGAACGGGATGGGCAGGTGCGCACCATTGCGCAGGTGGTGGCATTCATCCAGCAGGGCCTGGTGGCCGCCGCCGGCAACCCGATCACCTATGCCGTGGAGATCGGCGGCGAGCGCTTCTGGCTGCTGCCCCCGGAGGCCGGTCTCACCTTCCTGGCGGACGTGGCCGTGCCCTATGTGGAGGCGGTGTTCCTGCGGGGCACACCCTTTCTGGGCACGGTGAGCTTCAACGCCCAGGCCCATCAGATCTCCTCCGATCAGGCCGAGTTCGCCTATGGAGCGCTCTATGCCGACCCGCTGCCCACGATGGGTGCCGGCATCCCACCCAGCCTGCTGATGCAGGACATGTACCGGCATCTGCCCGAGGCCCTGCACGATTGCTACCGGCACCGCACCCGGGGCGAAGGGGACATCCGGGTGAAGATCTGCGCCAGCTTTCAGAAGTCGATGTTCTGCGTCACCAACGCCGCGATCAGCGGCACCATGCCCCACCCGCTCGACAGCGGCGATCCGGCTCAGCGGGCCGCCAACAGGGCCTATGCCGGCGCATGGGCGGAACGGCTGGCCCGCGGCCGCACCGACTGNCTGGATGCTTAGCTTCAAATCATGGACCAACCCTGGACGCCCCGCCCCAAGCCCGAGCAACCGGAACGGCTCGAGCGGCGCATCGAATTCGACGACTACAGCGGCACCCGCGATTTTCTGGAGCGGCTCAACGACTTCTGTGAACAGCGGCAGCGCTTCCTCGACATCAGCTTCGGCCGCACCTACGTGAACCTCACCCTGCGGGCCGAGGCCGACGACCAGCCGGTGGGAGACGACGAGCACGCCTTTGCAGCCGCGATCGATGCACTCCTCTGACACCGGCCCCGAGCACCCCGCTGAATCCGGCCAGCTGGTGGATCTGCAGGCGGCCTATGAAGGAGCCGGGGTGCAGGAGATCCTCGATGAACTCGATCGGGAGCTGATCGGCCTGCGGCCGGTGAAGGCCCGGATCCGGGAGATCGCGGCCCTGCTGGTGGTCAACCGCGCCCGTCAGCAGGTGGGGCTGGACACCGCTCCTCCCAGCCTGCATATGTCGTTCACGGGACGGCCAGGCACGGGCAAGACGACGGTGGCCGAACGGATGAGCAAGATTCTGCACCGGCTGGGGTATGTGCGCAAGGGCCACGTGGTGACCGCCACCCGCGACGACCTGGTCGGTCAGTACATCGGCCACACAGCCCCGAAAACCCGTGAAATGCTCAAGAAAGCGATGGGCGGTGTGCTGTTCATCGATGAGGCCTACTATCTCTATCGCCCTGAAAACGAACGCGACTATGGAGCCGAGGCGATCGAGATCCTGCTGCAGGTGATGGAGAACAACCGCGACGATCTGGTGGTGATCTTCGCTGGTTACAAAGATCGGATGGATGTGTTCTACCAGAGCAATCCCGGCCTCTCCTCCCGCGTGGCCAACCACATCGACTTNCCCGACTACACCGCTGAGGAGCTGCTGGCGATTGCCCGCCTGATCCTGGCGGAGGAGAACTATCGCTTCAGCGAGGAGGCCACCGCCGCCTTCGCCGACTACATCCAGAGGCGGATGCAGCTGCCGTTCTTCGCCAATGCGCGCTCGATCCGCAACGCCATCGACCGCGCCCGCATGCGCCAGGCGAACCGGCTGTTCAACCGCATGGGCAGTCCGCTCACGAAGCTCGATCTGATGACGATCGAAGCGGAAGACATCACCGCCAGCCGGGTGTTCGAGGGCGAGGTGGAGGGTCTGGACCCCAGCCAGCCGATCACCTCCTGAGGAGGATCAGCGCTTGCGGCGGCGCGAGTCGATCTGCAGCAGATCCCGCACCTGCTGCACCTGCCGCGAGAGGGATGGATCCAGGCTGAGCCGCTTCTCCACCTGCTCCACCGCGTACATCACGGTGGAATGATCCTTGCCGCCGAACACCTCGCCGATCCGCGGCAACGACAGATTGGTGCTCTGACGCATCAGATACATGCCCACCTGCCTGGCCTGGCTCACGGCCCGCTTACGGCTGGCACTGCGCATCTCCTCGATGGCGACGGCGAACACCTCGGCCACCTTCTCCAGCACCAGTTCTGGCTTCACCTCCACGTCGCCGCCGCCGGGGTCGAGCATCGGTGCAACCGATTCCACCGTCATCGGCAGGCCGGTGATCGAGGCGAAGGCCACGGCACGGGTGAGCGCACCCTCGAGTTCGCGGATGTTGGAGGTGAAGCGCCCGGCGATGAATTGAATCAGATCGCGGGGCAGGATCATCTGCTCCTGCTCCGCCTTCTTGTGGAGGATGGCCATGCGCGTCTCCAGATCCGGCGCCTGGATATCGGCGATCAGGCCCATGGAGAAGCGCGAGATCAGGCGCTCCTGCAGCCTGGGAATCTGGGAAGGGGGGCGATCGGAGGCGATCACGATCTGGCGCCCGGCCTCGTGGAGGGCATTGAAGGTGTGGAAGAACTCCTCCTGCGTGTACTCCTTGCCCTCGATGAACTGGATGTCGTCGACCAGGATCAGGTCGGCGGCCCGGTAGCGATCGCGGAAGGCCTGCATGCCGTCCTTGCGGATCGCCTGGATCAGATCGTTGGTGAAGGTTTCGGTGCTCACGTAGGAAACCCGCGCCTCCGGGTCGATCTCGAGCCGGTAGTGGCCGATCGCCTGCATCAGATGGGTCTTGCCCAGACCGACGCCGCCGCAGAGAAACAGCGGGTTGAACTCCCGCCCCNGGGCCTCGGCCACCGCGAGGGCCGCCGCATGGGCCATGCGGCTGTTGGGGCCCACCACGAAGCGGTTGAACACATAGCGGGGATTGAGAGCCGGCAGCACCCGGCGACGTGACTGGCCACCCGCCCCCACCGCCATGGCCGGGGCGGCGATGGCCGTGGCGGTGGAGGGCGCGACCGGGGCCAGGGCGACCGCACCGTCAGCACCCGCCCCGGCGGGGGGATGCACCTGCACCTCGATCGCCCTGCCGGCGATCTCCGCGGCGATGGCCGCGATGGTGTCGAGATAGTGCTTGCGCAACCAGCCGCAGGCAAAGCTGTTGGGCGCCTCCAGGATCAGCCGGCTGTCCTCGAGTGAGCGACAGCGGGCCGGACGGATCCAGGTTTCGAAGGTGGGCTTGCTGAGGTTGGCCTGCAGGGCCTGCTGGATCCGATGCCACAGCGACTCGTCTGGCTGCAGCGGCTGGGGCACCGACCAAGGTTCTCCGGGGTGGCGAATCTAGGCAGAGGAGGCCTGCGTGTCGGTCTTTAATGAAGCGGATCTCCTCCTGGCCCACCCTCTCCCATGGCTCTCCGCCACCTGTGCTGCCGCGCTGCCGTCGCGGCCCCCCTGGCGCTGGTGCTGGGGGCCTGCACGGCCGGCATCCCTGGGCTGCCCGGACTGCCCCGCCAGCCCGCCCGCGAAGCCCGGGTCAGCGATGCGCTCCCGACTCCGCAGCTGCAGTCAGGCAACAACCTGATCGTGGATGCGGTGGCGAAGGTGGGGCCCGCGGTGGTGCGGATCGACGCGACGCGTCAGGTGATCAATCCGATGGGGGGACTGTTCGGGCGGGGACCGTCGATCCAGCAGCAGCAGGGGCAGGGATCCGGTTTCATCACCCGTTCCGACGGGGTGGTGCTCACCAACGCCCATGTGGTGGACGGTGCCAGTGAGGTGACGGTGACACTGCCGGATGGCCGCAGTTTCAATGGCAAGGTGCTGGGGGGTGATCGGTTCACCGACGTGGCCGTGGTGAAGCTGGTGGCCACGGGACTGCCGGTGGCGCCTCTCGGCGATTCCAACAAACTCCGGCCGGGGGAATGGGCGATCGCGATCGGCAACCCTTACGGACTGGACAACACCGTGACCGCCGGGATCATCAGCGCCATCCAGCGCACCAACGCGGTGGGCGAGGGTCAGCGGGTGCCCTACATCCAGACCGATGCGGCGGTGAACCCCGGCAACAGCGGCGGCCCGCTGATCAATGACCGCGGTCAGGTGATCGGCATCAACACCGCGATCCGCCAGGCCCCTGGCGCCGGCCTGAGTTTTGCGGTGCCGATCAATCTGGCCCGCAAGATCGCAGCCCAGATTCTGGACCGCGGCTACGCCAGCCACCCCTACATCGGGGTGCGCCTGCAGACCCTCACCCCCCAGCTGGCCCGGGAGATCAACGCCACCACCAGCGACTGCCGGCTTCCCGAGGTGAACGGGGTGGTGGTGGTGGATGTGATGGCCGACAGCCCGGCCGCCANGGGGGGCATCCGCGCCTGCGATCTGATCGAGCAGGTGGGCGGACGGCCGATGAAGGGCCCAGCCGACGTGCAGCTGGCGGTGGATCAGGNCCGGGTNGGGCAGCCGCTGACNGATGGTGGTGCGGCGTNGGGACAGCCGGCGCACAATCGAGCTGCGTCCCGGCGAACTGCCACGCCAGGGTGAGGGTTGAGCCGGCCGCGGCCCCGCTGCCGTCTGGTGGTGATGGCCCGCTGGCCGGCGCGGGGGCGGTGCAAGCGGCGCCTGGCCGTGGGCACGGGCCTTGACGGCGCCGCCCGGGTCCAGGCAGCCCTCACACGCCACGCCGTGGCCGTGGCCCGCCAGGTGGCTCGGCATCTGGAACTTGAACTGGTGCTGGCCAGCAGCGGCATCGGTGCACGGGCATCGGATCGCTGGGCCCATCAACTCGGCTGCGATGGCGCTCTCACCCAGGGGCGTGGGGGCCTGGGACTGCGCTTGCAGCGGCAGGTGCAGCGCGCCTTCGCTGCGGGGGTGCAGCGGCTGGTGCTGATCGGCAGCGATCTCCCCGACCTGCACTGCCGCGATCTTGAGGAGGCCTTCGCGGCCCTGGAGGAGGTGCCCGTTGTGCTCGGGCCGGCCCACGACGGTGGTTACTGGCTGATCGGCCTGAACCATCCCTGCCCGGGCCTGTTCTGCGGTGTGCCCTGGGGTGGCAGCACCGTGCTCGCCAGCACCGAAGCCCTGGCGACGGCCCGGAATCTCACCTGGAAGCGGCTGCGCCGGCAGGGCGATCTCGACCGGCCTGCCGATCTGGAGCGCTGGCGGTGATCGAGCCGCACGCACAGCCCTGCCTCGGTGTGGTGATCCCCTGCCGGAATGAGGCACGCTCGCTGCCGCTCCTGCTCGCCCAGCTGCACGCGGCGCCCGACCTGGTGGCCACGGTGGTGGTGGTGGACGGTGGCAGCAGCGATGGCTCCGCCGAGCTGGCAGCCCTGGCCGGAGCCCCGGTGCTGCGCTGCCCGGCGAACCGGGGCCTGCAGCTGGCCCGCGGCGTTGCCCTGCTGGATCTGCCCTGGCTGCTGCTGCTGCACGCCGATGTGCGGCTGCCGACGGGATGGTCCGGAGCGATCGGCGCGGCGATCGACCGCAGCGACCCCTCCAGCGGCCCCGCCTGGTGGTTCAACCTGGCGATCGGCGAGCGTGATCCGGCCCTGCGACTGGTGGAGGCGGCGGTGGCACTGCGAAGCCACTGGCGCCAGCTCCCCTACGGCGATCAGGGCCTGCTGCTCGGCAGGGCCCTGCTGGAGCGGGCCGGCGGCATCCGGCCACTGCCGCTGATGGAGGACCTGGATCTTGTGCAGCGGCTGCAGGGGATCTCGCGGCTGCGCTGCCTCGGCCACCCGCTGCTGGTGAGCGGGCGGCGCTGGCGGCAGCGTGGAGTCTGGCAGGCCACCCTGGAGAATGCGCGTCTGAGGCGAAGCTGGCGACGGGGGATGCCGGCGAGCCTGCTGGCCTCACGCTATGGCGGCGGCAGCTAGGGGGCGTACCAGAAGGCGCAGCGACGCTGCAGGGGCTCGAGATCCCAGCCCTGGGCCTGATAGAAGCCCACCACCTGCGGATCGGCGAACAAGGTCACACGCTCCACCTCCATGCCGCGCAACTGATCGAGCACGTAGGCCATCAGCTGCTTGCCCAGGCCGGCGCCTGATAGTGCGGATGCACCGCCACATCCCACACCGTGGCCTCCACCACGCCATCACCGGTGCAGCGGGCGAATCCCACCAGCCTGGGCAGGTGACGGTCATGCCGCCACAGCCCCACCAGCAGCAGGCTGTGGGCCAGGGCCTTGCGCACACGCCGCATCGGCCTGCGGCTCCAGCCCACCGCATCGCAGAGCTGCTCCAGCTCGATCAGATCGATCTCCCGCTCGCGGCTGAGCACCAGGTCGGAACTGCCGCGCTGCATGGCAGCGATGCGGCAGTGCGGCCCGTAGAGCTGCTGCAGCAGCGCCGTCACAGCAGCGCCCTGATCGGCCGCTGCAAGGTCGTCGGGGTGGAGATCGCTGCCATGGGGAGCGCCGCTGCTCAGGTCGATGACACTGGGAACGATGGCACTGCGATCGATTGCACTGCGATCGGTGGCACTGCGATCGATGGGGTTGCGATCGCTGGCTGGGCTGCTCATCGGCTGCACTGTCGTTGCCTGGCCGTGCACGGCGGCCCCTGACCATGACACGATCCTGACTGATGTCCGTGTCTGCCGGCGACGCTGATCGGCCCCTGCTGGTGGCTCTGCACGGCTGGCTGCTGGCCGGCCGGCTCTGGGAGCCGCTGGCCGAGCGTCTCAGGCCGGACTGGGAACTCTGGGCTCCGGACCTGCCGGGTTTCGGTACTGCCGCGCGGCCGCGTGGCCTCCATCCCAACCTGGCCAGCTACGGACGCTGGGTGGCGGAGCAGGCCCGTCAGCAGGCCGGGAGCCGGCCGCTGGTGCTGCTCGGCCATTCCCTGGGCGGCAGCCTGGTGCTGCATGCCGCCCCGCGGCTGGACGTACAACTGCGCGGCGTGGTGCAGATCGCTGCCGGCGGTGGCGTGTACCAGCCCCGCCCCTTCCGTGCCGTGCGGCAGGGCGGCGCCGCCTTCCTGCGCTGGCGTCCCCGCTGGCTGCTGGAGCTGCCCGCCAGCGAGGCGATCGGCAGTCCGCTGCGGGCCGACCTGCGCGCCGCCCGCGGGCTGCTGGCCTGCAGCATGCGCCGCACGGCCGTGCATCAGCTGCCACGCCTGGCCAGCCGGCTCACGGTGCCGAGCCTCTGGATCGCCGGCAGCCGGGATGGCGTCATGGAGCCGCGCTATGTGCGCCATCTGGCCGGCTTCAGCCCGGGCCACCGCTTCGCCGAACTGGAGAACTGCGGCCACCTGCCGATGCGGCAGCAGCCGACCCAACTGGCCGCCCTGCTGCGGGACTGGCTGGACCAGCTGGACTAGAGCGCGGCCAGCCCCCTCTCCTGCAGGTCGGCCAGACGGGCATAGAGCCCACCGGCAGCACGCAGCTCGCTGTGGCGTCCCTGTTCCACCAGCCGCCCGCGCTGCAGCACCAGGATGCGGTCTGCCGCCTCCACGGTGGCCAGCCGGTGGGCGATCACGATGGCGGTGCGGCGGTGCAGCAACCGTTCCAGATCGCGCTGCAAGGTGGCTTCGGTGGAAGGATCCATGAAGGCGGTGGCCTCATCCATCACCAGCACGGCGGGGTTGCGGATTGCCACGCGGGCCACCGCCAGCAGCTGCCGCTCGCCCGAGGAGAGGTTGGCTCCCCGCTCGCGCAGCTCGGTGACCAGGCCCTGGGGAAGGCGCTGGAGCAGAGGATCCAGGCCGAGTTCGGCGCAGAGCCGCGTCAGCTCTGCGTCGCTGATGCCGGCGTCGAGGCGGAGGTTGTCGGCCACGTTGCCGCTGAACAGGAAGGTGTCCTGGAGCACCACCCCGAGTCGCTCGCGCAGGCTGGCGATCGGCAGGTCGCGGATGTCGGCCCCATCGAGCAGGATCCGGCCCTGCTGGGGCTCGTAGAGCCGGCAGAGCAGGCGGATCACCGTGGTCTTGCCGGATCCGGTGGGTCCCACCAGGGCCACGTGCTCGCCGGCGGCTACCCGAAAGGAGAGATCGACGAGGATCGGATCATCCGAGCGGTAAGCAAAGGAGACGTGGTCGAACACCACCTCCGCCGCGGCGGGCGCTCGGGCCGGCTGGGCACTGAGGGCCGCAGCCGTGGCGGTGCGGTCCTCGATCTCCACCGGCTCATCGAGCAGCTCACCGATCCGCTCCACCGCGGTCAGCCCGCCCTGGATCTGGGTGAAGCGCTCAGCCAGCTGACGCAGCGGGTCGAAGAGGCGCTGGGAATAGAGGATGAACGTGGTGAGCGTGCCCAGACCCATGGCACCGGCGGTGACCATCCAGCCCCCAGGCCCAGCACCAAGGCCACAGCCGTGAGCGCCACCCATTCGATGAAGGCGGAGATCGCACTGTCGAAGAGGATCGTGCCGTTGACGGCACGCTTGTAGGCCGCGGTGGTCTGCGCGAAGCGCTGGCTGTTGATCGCCTCGCGCCGGAACATCTGCACCACCTCGAGGCCCTGCAGGTTTTCCTGCAGGTCGGCATTGAGCTGGCTGAGCTCCTCCCGCACCCGGTAGTTGGCCCGCCGGTAGCGGCGCTGCAGCCAGAGGATGCCGAGCACCACCGGCAGCTGGCTGGCCAGCAGCAGCAGACCGAGCCGCCACTCGATCAAGAGCATCGTACCCGCGATCACCACCAGGGTGACCAGATCGGCCAGCACCCCCACGGCGCCGCTGCCGAACACCTCGGCCAGGGCATCGACGTCGCTGGTGAGACGGGTGAGCAGCTTGCCCACCGGGGTGCGGTCATGGAAGCGCAGCGACAGCGCCAGCGCGTGGTGAAACAGGTCGTCGCGGATGCGGGCGGTGAGCCGCTGACCGATCGCCTGCACGTTGTACGACTGGATCCCCTGCAGACCCAGGCGGGTGAGGACCGCCGCGAGCAGCAGCAGCACCAGGATGCGCAGGGCCGCCGCCGTGTCGAGCCCGGCAAGCCAGGGCAGCACGGATTCGCCGGCCACGCCGCTGCTGCGCCGCAGAACCGCGATCGCCTGGCCGACCAGCAGGGGCTGCACGGCGGCGGCGAACGCCACCGGAATCAGCAGCAGCAGGGTGAGCAGCAGACGGCGCCGGTCGCGGGCCAGGTAGGGCAGCAGCCGCAGCAGACGCCGACGATCTCCGATGGCCATGGTGTCAGAACCGGTCCACCAGGCCCTGCAGCTCCCCTCCATCGAGCCGCAGCGACAGGGGGTGGCCGATCAGCCGGGCGGTGGAGTGAAAGAGATCGTCGATGGCGATCAGTCCGTTCTCCTCGAGGGTGCGTCCTGTGGCCACCAGGTCCACGATCGCCTCGCTCATGCCCGTGATCGGACCCAGCTCCACCGAGCCTGCCAGGTGAATCAGCTCCACCGGCAGGTCGAGCGCCGCGAAGTACTCCTCGGCACAACGGGTGAACTTGCTGGCGATGCGGCAGTGGGCAGGCAGGTCGGCGGCACGGCGATAGGGGCTGCTGGCCTTCACGGCCACGCTCATGCGACAGCCGCCGAAGCCCAGGTCCAGCAGCTGGGCCACCGGCAGCTGGTGTTCCCGCAGCACGTCGTATCCCACCACACCCAGCTGGGCCTGGCCGTAGGCCACATAGACGGGCACATCGGCATTGCGCACCAGCAGCGCTCGGGCACGGCCGCAGGGGGTGGGCACCATCAGCTGGCGATTGCCCGGCTCCAGCACCGCCGAGAAATCGAGACCTGCCGTGGCAAAGCGCCGCACCGAGTCGTTCAGCAGCGCGCCTTTGGCCAGGGCAACGGTGATCATGGAAGGGCGCCGCAGAGCGGACTTTAACGATGGCCCCCACCCCGGAGCCGCTGGTCTGGATGATCCCGGTGCTCCACGACAACTACGTGTTCGTGCTGGAGCGGGCTGGCCAGGCGGCGGTGGTGGATCCGGCGGTCGCCGGGCCGGTGGCGGCGGCCCTGCAGGCGCGGGGCCTGGATCTGGTGGCGATCCTGCAGACCCACCACCACGCCGACCACATCGGCGGCACCGCCGCACTGCGGCGCCTCAGCCCCGGTGCGGCGGTGATCGGCCCGGCCTGCGAGGCCGACCGCATCCCCCAGACCCGCGGCGTGGTCGATGGGGAGCGCTTCGAGCTGCTCGGCGAAACGGTGCAGGTGCTGGCGGTGCCGGGCCACACCCGCGGCCACATCGCCTTCCATCTGCCGCGCAGCGGCCATCTGTTCTGCGGCGACTGCCTGTTCGGCGGCGGTTGCGGACGGCTGTTCGAGGGCACGCCGGAGCAGATGCACCACTCCCTGCAGCGCCTGGCGGCCCTGCCGCCCGAGACCCGGGTGTGGTGCGCCCACGAATACACCGAGGCCAACCTCCGCTGGGCGGCCGATGAGGTGCCGGACGATGGAGCGGTCGCCGCCCGTCTGGAGGCCGTGATCGCCCTGCGCGCTGGTGGCCTGCCCACCATCCCCAGCACGATCGGTAGCGAGCGCGCCACCAATCTGTTTCTCAGAACACAAAGCCCGTCGGAACTGGCTCGGCTGCGCCGCAGCAAGGAGCGCTGGACGTCCTGTTCAACCTAGGTTCAAGCCGATTCAGACACCTATGAGCCCCAGCCCTCCGTCCGCCGAGGCGGCCAGGGAGCACCGCCTGCTGGCCTCGATCGCGGCAGGACTCACCGTCGGCACGCTCACCACCCTGACCCTGATCTCCTTCGGGGCCCTGCTGTTCTCCGGTCCGCTCGCCGCCGCTCTGGGTCAGGGCGTGGGGATGACCCTGCTCGGGGGGGTGCTGATCGGTTTCGTGCTGGCGCTGGGCGGATCGTTTCCCGGCACCGTGGGGAGGCCCCACGAGCTGCCGGTGATCGTGCTGGCGCTGATGGCCACCGGCCTGGCCCGGCAGATCCCCCGCGTTGCCCCGGGCTCCGATGTGCTCGCCAGCGTGACGGTGCTGATCATGCTGAGCACAGCGCTGTTCGGCTGCATCGCGCTGCTGCTGGGTCAGTTCCGGGCCGGCAACCTGTTTCGCTATCTGCCTTTCCCGTGCTGGGAGGCTTCGTGGCGGGAAGCGGTGCCCTGCTGATCAAGGGTGGCCTCACGGTGATGCTGGGGATCGGGGCCGATCAGCTCTCCTGGTCGAGCCTGATCGACCCCACCCGGCTGGGGCACTGGATGCCCGGCCTGGGCTACGCCCTGCTGATGGCGTTCAGCGCGCGACGCTGGCCCTCCTGGCAGACGATCCCGGCCATGCTGCTGTTCGGGATCGGCTCGTTTCATCTGCTACTGGCCCTGGGCGGCGGGACTCTGCAGACCGCGACCACGGCTGGTCTGCTGCCTGACCTCCCGGCCGAGCAGCTGTCACGGCAGCTTGTGCCGGCGGCCGCGAGCGGTCCGGTGGCCTGGGGGCAGCTGCTGCGGTTCCTGCCGGACATGATCGCCACGGCCTTCCTGGCCAGCCTCGGCATGCTGCTCAACTCCAGCGCCATCGAAGTGACCGTGCGCCGGGAGCTCGACTTCAACCGGGACCTGAAGGTGGTGGGTCTGGCGAACCTGCTGGCTGCCCTGGTGGGCAGCCCGGCGGGGTTCCATTCGCTGAGCTCCACGACCCTGCCCGAACGCATGGGGGCCCGCGGACGCATGGTGGGCGTGCTGGCGGCTCTGGTCTGCCTGATGGCCTGGCTGGGGGACCGCGGCTGCTGGGCACGATCCCCTTCGCGGTGACCGGTGGCCTGCTGGTGTTCCTTGGACTCTCGTTGGTCACCGACTGGCTGATCGACAAGCGCAGCTACCTCTCGCTTCTCGAGTATTCGGTGCTGCTGGCGATCCTCACGGTCACCATGCTGGCCGGATGGCTGGCCGCCCTGATGCTCGGTCTGGTGCTGGCCCTGCTGCTGTTCGTGATCGACTACAGCCGCATCTCNGCAGTGCGAAGCGTGATCAGCGGTCGCACCCGCCGCAGCCATGTCGACAGGAGTCCTGCCCACAGCCGCCTGCTGGATCGTTACGGGGATTCGATCCTGGTGATCTGCCTGCAGGGGCACCTGTTCTTCGGCACCGNCCACATCCTGCGCCGAACGATCATGGATCGGCTCGAGCGTCCCTCGGCCTCACGCCCCCACTGGATCCTGCTCGACATGCGACTCACCAGCGGACTGGATGCCTCGGCGGTGCATACCTTCCAGCGGCTGGCCCAGATCTGCGAGAGCTCAGGCACCGAGCTCGTGTTCAGCGGGGTGACCCCGGAAACCCGCCTGCTGCTGCTGCGCTCCGGCGTGCTGCGGGGCGACCGCGAGGGGCACGACTGGTTCCGCGACCTGGATCACGGTCTGGAGTTCTGCGAGAACGACCTGCTCTCGCTGCACCCCCTGCCGGCGTCCGAGGAACCCCTGGCGCTGGCCGATGTGGCCGCACTCGGCTCGGCTTCGGAACGGCAGGCGCTCGAGCGGCTGATCGCACGCTTCGAGCCCGTGACCTTTGCGGCAGGAGCCACGATCATCGAGCANGGGGCTCCGCCCAGCGACCTGATCCTGCTGCTGGCGGGGCGCGTCGTGGTGGAGCGCCGCGAAACGCCTCAGGGGCCACCGCTGAGGNTCCGCACGATGGATCCCGGCACCTGCGTCGGTGAGATCGGCTTCTACCTGGGAACGCCCACCAGCGCCTCGGTGATCAGCGAGAGTCCGGTCTCGGCGCTGCGGCTGTCGCTGTCGCAGCTGAGCTCCCTGGAAGAGGAGGATCCCCAGGCGGCTCTGCTGCTGCACCGCCTGGTGGCCCGGCGCCTCGCCCAGCGACTGCTCAGCACCAACCAGCTGGCTGCGGCACTGGCGGGCTGATGTGTCGCGGGATACCCGCCGCTGGCTCAGCGTGATGGCGCAGGCCATGGTCACCGTTACGGTTTGAGCGTTCCGGCCGACCCATNCCCCCCTCGCCATGACCAGCACATCCCTGGAGCATGAGGATCTGAGGGAGGATCTCCGCAGGATCCGGTTGGGCGGCCGACTCGACATGGTGGGCGTCGGCGAGATCGAGCTCCGCTTCACCTCCCTGGCGGCGAGCAAACCGATGCGGGTTCTGGTGGATCTCACCGGCGTGTCGTTCCTGGCCTCAGTCGGGCTTCGCTGCATCATTCACAGCGCCAGGGCCCAGGAGCAGAAGGGTGGCCGGATGGCGCTGCTGGTGGGCGACAACACCCTGGTGCGCAGCACGCTCGAAACCGTCGGCGTGTCGGACATCATCCCGGTCTGCTCCGATGAGGCATCGGCCATCGATGCCCTGAGCGGTTGAAGCCCGCTGAGGCGATGACGGCTGCCCCCCCGCGCAAGGTCATCCCCCTGGAGATCCCGGCGGATCCTCTTGAGTTCCGGCGCGCCTCCGCCTGGCTGCGCCTCAACGGGGCTGCCCTGGATGTGCCCGGGGAGCAGATCGATCGTCTCGAGCTCTGTCTCAACGAACTGCTCGCCAACCTGCTCGAGCATGGCGGCGATGCGGTGGCGCGCCAGCCGATCCACCTCGAGCTGGAGACGATCCAGACTGCCAGCGGCTCGGGGGTCCGGCTGCTGATCTCCGATGCCGGGATCCCCTTCGATTCCGGCCGGGCCNGCGTCAAGCCCCTGCCCGGCAGCCTGGCCGAATCCAGTCCCGGTGGTCTCGGTCTGCGGCTGGTCCAGGCCTTCGCCGATGCCCTGGCCTACCGGGTGCTGGACGGCCGGAACGAGCTCAGAATCGAGATGCACTGGACGCCGATCTCCTGACCCCCGACGCACCCGTTCCACGGCTCACCGCCCCGACATCCGAGGGCTACGGCTGGATTCCGCTCTTCCATGAGGTGGATGAGGCGATCCTGGCGCGCCTGCTGAGCCGCTGTGAGGTGATGAGCCTCACCGCCGGAACCGACCTGCTGCACCCGGGCGAGACCAACGACAGCGTCTACGTCCTGCTGTCGGGGGAGCTGATGGTGTATCTCACTCCCGAGGCCGTGGAGGGCCAGGGCATCCCGATTGAACCGGGACACTGCATCGGGGAGTACTCCGCCATCGACAGGCAGCCGGTCTCGGCGCTGGTGCGCTGCGAGCGGGAGGCGGAGGTGCTCCGCCTGAGCGGGCCGTTCTTCTGGAAGCGGCTGGTGCCGCTTCCAGGGGTGGCCCGGAACCTGATGCGGGGCCTCACCGAACGGGCCCGCACGACCAATCAGCTCGCTCTCAACAGCCTGCGGGAGCGGCTTGAACTGGAGCATCTGCGCAAGGAGCTCGACCTGGCGCGGGAGCTGCAGGCCAGCATGCTGCCCCTGCGCCATCCCCTGTTCCCCGACCGCAACGACCTGGATGTCTGCGCCCGGGTGGAACCGACCGACGGGGTCGCCGGCGACTTCTTCGACACCTTCCTCACTGCCGACGGCCGGCTGTTCGTCTGCATCGGCGACGTGTCGGGCCACGGAATCGGCGCCGCCCTGCTGATGGCGCGCACGATCGGTCTGCTGCGCAGCCTGGCGATGACCGCCCGCGGCCCTGAAGCCGTGCTGCAGCAGCTCAACGCCAACCTCTGCGAGGGCAACGAGACCTGTCTGTTCGCAACCCTGTTCTGCGGCTATCTGGATCCGGCCAGCGGCCGCTTCACCTATTCCAATGCCGGCCATTGCCCGCCCCTGGTGATTCACGAGGGCCGCAGCGCGGAGTTGCCCCTGCCCCGGGGCCCGCTGGCAGGGGTCTTTCCCGAGGCCACCTACCACGCCGAGACCACCCACCTGGACAGGGGCGATCTGTTGTTCGCCTACACCGATGGCCTCTCCGAAGCGGAGGATCCCGAGGGCCGCGCCTTCGGCATCGACGGCTGCAGGCCGCTACTGATCGAGCAGCAGGGGGAGCCCCTGCCGGCGATCCTCGACGGGGTGCGGAGTGCCCTGGCCGCGTTCAGCGGCAACCGCGGTCTGGAGGACGACTGCACTCTGCTGCTGCTGCGACGCAGCTGATCCCGCGGCGGGGCTCAGAGCGCCTCCAGTTCCACACCGGCAGGGAAGAGCCAGGCCCGTTCGCCGGCCTGCAGGGAGAGGTGGCCCCGCTGACCGCGGGACAGATCCACCTCCAGGGGGAGACGCAACCGCAGGCGGAGACCATCGCAGGAGACCTGATAGAGCCATTCACGGCCCAGGAATTCCCGGCCGACCACCCAGGCCTCGCCAGCGGGATCGGGCTCGAGAGCCAGCGCATTCGGACTGACCAGAACCTGCTGATCGGCATGAGCCTGATCGGGCGAGGGGCAAGGGGTGGCGGTGACCGGGAGGGGAGCGAAGCAGCCGAGCGGGGTCTCGAGACGCGAGCCGGAGCAGCATGCCGGCAGGAGATTGCCCTGCAGCACGAACTGGCCCACGAAGGCGGTGGCGGGGCGACGCACCAGCTGGCGCGGACTGGCGCACTGATGCAGCACCCCATCGCGCAGCACCGCGACCCGGTCGCAGATCGCCAGGGCCTCCTCGGGATCGTGGGTCACGATCAGACCGCTGGCTCCGCAGCGGCTGAGCACGGCGGGCAGTTCGCTGCGCAGCCGCAGCCGCACCTCCACATCGAGGTTGGAGAAGGGTTCATCGAGCAGCACCAGCGAGGAGCCCGGCGCCAGGGCGCGGGCCAGGGCGAGGCGCTGGCGCTGACCGCCTGAGAGTTCATGGGGATAGCGCGTCTCCAGCCCCTGGAGGCCAAGCAATTCGAGCAGCCAGGCGGCGCGGCTGGTGTCCTGGCCGCGCCGCAAGCCGAAGCAGGTGTTCTGCCAGGCGTCGAGGTGGGGAAACAGGGCGTAGTCCTGGAACACCATGCCGACGCCACGGCGTTCGGGCGGCAGCCAGCGGCCTGGACCGGCCACCTCGCGGCCGTCGATCCGCACCACACCCCGGGCCGGCCGCTCGAAGCCGGCGATCAGCCGCAGCAGGGTGGTCTTGCCGCAGCCGGAGGGACCCAGCAGGCCCACCAGCTCTCCCTGGCGCAGCGTCAGATCGATGCCGCGCAGGGTCCAGCCATCCGCCGCGGCACTGGGATAGCGATGCCACACCTGCTGCAGCTGCACCTGATCGCGCAGCGGCAGGTCCGGGGGCATCAGCGCGGCGAGGGGACTCGTGATCGGCAGCGGGCCGCGTTCGGCCATAGGCTCAGCGCCCCCATCTTCTCCCGGCATGAGCCCGACCCCTGAACCGCAGGCGATCGAAACCGGCGCCGCCCCGGCTCCCGTGGGCCCCTACAACCAGGCGGTGCTGGCCGGCAATCTGCTGTTCTGCTCGGGTCAGATCGGCCTCGATCCGGCCAGCGGTGCCTGGTGGGGGATGGCGACGTGGAGGCGGAGACACGTCAGGTGCTCGCCAATCTGCAAGCCGTGCTCGCCGCCGCCGGAGCCTCACCCCGGCAGGTGGTGCGCACCACCGTGTTCCTGGCTGACCTGGCGGATTTCGCCGGGTGAATGCCCTCTACGCCGAGGTGTTCGGCGGTGGCGTCTCGCCAGCCCGGGCCTGCGTGGAAGTGGCGGCGCTGCCCAAGGGGGCCCGTGTGGAGATCGACTGCATCGCCGTGCTGGGCTAGGCGGGATCCACGGGACAGTTGAGCAGGCTGGTGGCCTGCTCATCCACCGCACTGAGCCGCTGCAGGATCGTCTGCAGATCGAGCGCCGAGAGTTCGCCGTCCTGCCCCCACTTCAGGCAGGAGCGGGCCAGGCAGTCGCTGTCGGCTTCGGAGGTCTGCCCATCAGGGCGCTCAGACGCCGGACCGACAGGGGGGTGATCCAGCATGACCGCAGCCTCCATGTGAGGATTTCAACACTAGCGGCGCGTTTCACCCTTGCCAGGTGCAAAGCCCTGGGCGCATGCCACCCAGGCCGGCTCGATCAGCTGCGGGGCTGGGCAGTTCAGCGAATGCGACTCCTCACAGACACGCTGAAAACAGCGCCGGAGGGCTGCGTCGGGGGGCCTGCAAGGGTGACCAGTCCGTCAACTGTTCCCTGGCGGTGGTCAGTTGTGACAGGGATGGGAATTCTGTGGTCACTGATGGGACCCCGAGGTGCGCCATGTCCAGCCCACTGGGCGGCCAGGTGCGGTCGCAGGCGCTGTCCCAGCCAGCTGCCGGCCACGGTGCCCACCAGCACGGTCAGCAGATTGATCCAGGTGCCNTTCTGCTCGGGTCAGATCGGCCTCGATCCGGCCAGCGGTGCCCTGGTGGGGGATGGCGACGTGGAGGCGGAGACACGTCAGGTGCTCGCCAATCTGCAAGCCGTGCTCGCCGCCGCCGGAGCCTCACCCCGGCAGGTGGTGCGCACCACCGTGTTCCTGGCTGACCTGGCGGATTTCGCCCGGGTGAATGCCCTCTACGCCGAGGTGTTCGGCGGTGGCGTCTCGCCAGCCCGGGCCTGCGTGGAAGTGGCGGCGCTGCCCAAGGGGGCCCGTGTGGAGATCGACTGCATCGCCGTGCTGGGCTAGGCGGGATCCACGGGACAGTTGAGCAGGCTGGTGGCCTGCTCATCCACCGCACTGAGCCGCTGCAGGATCGTCTGCAGATCGAGCGCCGAGAGTTCGCCGTCCTGCCCCCACTTCAGGCAGGAGCGGGCCAGGCAGTCGCTGTCGGCTTCGGAGGTCTGCCCATCAGGGCGCTCAGACGCCGGACCGACAGGGGGGTGATCCAGCATGACCGCAGCCTCCATGTGAGGATTTCAACACTAGCGGCGCGTTTCACCCTTGCCAGGTGCAAAGCCCTGGGCGCATGCCACCCAGGCCGGCTCGATCAGCTGCGGGGCTGGGCAGTTCAGCGAATGCGACTCCTCACAGACACGCTGAAAACAGCGCCGGAGGGCTGCGTCGGGGGGCCTGCAAGGGTGACCAGTCCGTCAACTGTTCCCTGGCGGTGGTCAGTTGTGACAGGGATGGGAATTCTGTGGTCACTGATGGGACCCCGAGGTGCGCCATGTCCAGCACCTTTGTGATTCATGCCCGCCGCGACTGGACCTTCCAGCTCGTCTTGCTGGGAAGCCGCATGCGGCTGGAAGGCTGGTGCGATGGGCCGGAGGGCTGCTGCAGCGCCTGGATGCAACCCAACGAGGCACCTCACGAGGTGGCCGAACGGCTGATCGGACGACCAAGCTGCTGTCTGTGATCGATTGATCCAGAGCCGGCGCAGCCTGAGCGGCGACGGCTCAGGGTTTGCCCCCCCAGGGGCGCCAGCCCGACTGCCGGAACATCTCATAGGCCACGGCACTGTTCACCACCGGATCGAGCAGGCGCTCGGGCCGATCGATCCCCATGGCCGCAAGCATCCTGCGGTTGGCGGAGTAATGGATCTGGAACAGACCCAGGCAGGCTCCCGCACAACCGCGGGCCGTGGGCGAGAGGCCGCTCTCCAGCTTCGCCAGGCGGATGGCGCTGTCGTGGTGCTCCTGCGGCCAGACCTCACGGATCGCCGCGAGCACCGTTGCCTGGGACGACTCGTTGGCAAACGCGGCAGGAGAGCCTCCGCCCGCAGTCAGCCCCAGCACCACGCACGCTCCCGGAAGCAGGTGCCGTGCGGCACGGGGCAGGGGCAGCAGCATCGCGGTTTAGGCCGTTGGGGCGAAGGGTACCGATCACGGTCCCCCGAAGCCAGTGCGGGGTGATCAGGGGCAGGGGCGGCCCCGGCACAGGCAACGCCCACTCACCACCGACAGACGCGAGCTGCCTCACCCAGAGCCGCCAGGGTTTCAGGTCTGTGGTTGCGATCCAGAGAATGCATGATCAGATGCGATTCCAGAGCCAGAATAAGCGTATAACACTGATAATTTTCCTGCTTTTCGGCCAGTTGCTTGAGTCTGTGCGACTGCTGCAGTGCTGAACCGCACGACTGCTCATCCACCAGATCCACGCATCGATCGATCCAGGCGCGCAGACCCGCTGCACCATCTGCTGCCATGGCCGGAGAAAGACTACTGCCGATCAGGATCATCGCGGCAAGATAGACATACACACGCAGAGAAAAGCCCTGAAGCAGGGGGCCGGAAGGTCGCCCTGACTTCTCCCTCTCCACGCACCTGCCCCGCATCACCCTTGATCGCAACGTTACCAACAAACCTGCGGATCACCCCGCAACTGCCGCACCGCTAAGGATGCGCTGCCCGCGGTTGAGCTGCGAGTGACCGACACACGCAGGGAAGCGGTCGGCAGCTATGGGGTCGCGCAGCGGGCCGAGAGAACGCCCTTGGTTCGAGAGCGGGCGGTGCCTTGGCTGCCGCCGGCGATGTCGAGCGATCAGCGGCAGGCATTGCGCGACAGGGTGAGCGGCAACAGCGGCCTTCTGCAAGCGGTCAGGACTGCCGCCGACCCAGCCGCAGTGGTGCGATCGCAACGGCAAAGGGTTGTGTGATCACTTCCGAGAGCCCCATGAACGAGCAGGAGGACTGGCACGAGAGCGCTCGAGCGGGCGCGAGGCGATGGGCGACAGCGTCATCGGATGTTCGCGCCGGAGCCGGGTCTCGGTCTTCAGGCTCAGCCTGGAACCGCGCTGGGTGGCGGACCGGCACGGGACCGCAGAACCCCTTAGGAAGGAACACTCATTCATCGCCGGCGGTCGCCAGCGACACTGTTCGTGGGGATGGCCGATCGCAGGATCTGCAATGCCCCCTGCATCGCCTGTCATGACGGACCGGATTGGCGGTGAGGCGAGCGATCGCGAAACTGCGGCCTATGGCTATCGCAACGGCACCAACTCGATGGTCGTGCTGCGCTGCTGCGGGCCGGATCAGTTCTGCCTGGAGCGGGTGGTGTTCCCCTTCGAGATGGTGACCTTTCTGGCACCGCTGGAAAGCGAAGTGAGGATCTACGGTCCGACCGCACACGGCATGGAACTGATCAAGGAGGTCGCTCTCGAGGAGTTACGGCTTGAAACCCTGGGTGAGCCCCTGCATCGGCTGGAGCAGGGAACCCTGCGCGCGCGACTTCACGACCTCGAGGAGCGCTACGCCCGCGAGCCCAGCGAGGAGAATCGGCAGCGGCTCGTCGGGCACACACGGCTGATGCAGCGCTGGTTGCCGGGTCTGGCCTGACTGGCGAACCTGCCGCCAAGAAGGCGGAACCGCGCAACCCGGACCGAGGCCAGGCCGGCGATTCCGCCCGGATTGCCGGACAGCGCCGATGTCAGCCTCGCCAGGTGGGCAGCCCATCGGCGAACAGGGTGCCCCTCTGACGCCAGATCTGCTCCGGGGTGACCATCAGGCCGGCGGCCCGACAGAGCTGGGCCGCTTCCATGGTGGTTGCGGTGTGATGCAGGGCTTCGGCGAAGCGGGGATCCTCCCGCAACCGATGGCGCAGCGAGACGATGGCATCGGCCCCGGGGACCGGCGCCGCGAGCGTGCAGGACGCCAGTGCGACCTCCTCTCAGATTGGACTCATTCTAGATGGGGCGACCTGTGCACCGGGGTGATCGTCGCCCCCAGGTTCCGCCCCCACGGCGGCGGCCATCCGCGCCACCTGGGCGATCGGGCCCACGTCGTGCACCCGCAGCACCACAGCACCACGCACACCGCCAGAGCACAGACGGCCGCGGTGCCCCAGAGGCGCGCCCGCGGCCGGGGCTCATCAAGCACCGCACCGATGAAGCGCTTGCGCGAAGGACCCACCAGCAGGGGATGGCCCGGCACCGCCAGCTCCGGCAGGCACCGCAGCAGGGCGAGGTTCTGCTCGGTGGTCTTGGCGAAGCCCAGCCCCGGATCCCAGACCAACTGCTCAGCCCGCCCACCCGCTGCCAGGTAGCGATCCGTGGCCCGCTGCAGCTCCTGCCTCACCTCCGCCACCACATCGCCATAGGTCGCCAGGCCATCCATCGAGCGGCTGTCGCCGCGGCTGTGCATCAGCACATAGGGACATCCGGCCGCCGCCACCAGGGCCGCCATGGCCGGATCGCGGCAGCTGCCGTCCGGCGCACCTGGGGTGTGGTTGGCACCGCGCACATCGTTGATCCAGTCGGCTCCCGCGGCCAGGGCCGCCTCCGCCACGGCGGCATGGAAGGTGTCCACCGAGAGGGTGGCCGAGGGATGGGCTGCCCTGATTGCCGCCAGCGCCGGCAGCAGACGAGCCAGTTCGCCCTCCGATCCCACCTCCTCGGCGCCGGGGCGTGTGCTCTGGGCTCCCAGATCGAGCACGTCGGCGCCCTGGGCCAGCAGTCGGGCCGCCTGCCGCAGGGCCTGGGGCACATCGGTGATGCGGCCGCCGTCGCTGAAGGAGTCGGGGGTGAGATTGATCACCCCCATCAGCAGCGGGCGATCCCCCCAGCGGAAGCCGGGCTCGCCGCGCAGCGGGCTGATCACACCGGCGCGGGGACGCGGTAATTGGCGATGCGGGCAAAGCTCACCGGATCGAGGGATGCCCCGCCCACCAGCACGCCGTCAATCTCACTCTGGGCCATCAGCTCATCGATGGTGGCGGTGTTCACCGAGCCGCCGTACTGCACGGTCACGTTGGAGTTACCCACCCAACCGCGGATCAGCCCGCAGATGCGGTTGGCTTCCTCGGCCGGACAGGTCTTGCCGGTGCCGATCGCCCAGATGGGCTCATAGGCCACGATCAGCTGCGTGGGGTCGACCTCCTCGAGCCCCTGCTCGATCTGCCGGTGGATCACCCGCTCGGTTTCGCCGGCCTCGCGCTGATCGAGACTCTCGCCCACGCAGAGGATCGGAATCAGGCCGTGGCGCTGGGCGTTGCGGGCCCGCAGGTTGATCTGCTCGTCACTCTCGCTGTAGTACTTGCGGGGCTCGCTGTGGCCCACGATCGCGTGGCTCACGCCGTGCTCCACCAGCATCGGCGCCGAGATCATGCCGGTGTAGGCGCCCTGGTCCTCCCAGTGCACGTTCTGACCGGCGATCGCCACCCCGGCCCCCTCCAGATGGCGGCAGAGGGTGGGTATCGATGTGAAGGGCGGCGCGATCACCACCTGGCGATCAGCCGGCAGCTCGGCGATCAGGGGCCGGAAGGCCGCGGCGAAGCCCCGCGTCTCAGCACAGGTCATGTGCATCTTCCAGTTGCCAGCGATGACGATCCTGCGCACCGTTGCACCCCAAACGACGTGCGACTGAAACTAATCCGCCGGGCGTCGTGGCTCCCGCTGCCGCTGCTGGCGATTCACGAGCAGTTCATGGCCATCGAGACTCACCGCATCGCCCAGGGCCAGCTGACGGCCGCGCCGCGTCTCCACCAGTCCGTTGACACGCACGTCGCCTCGCTGGATGCGCACCTTCGCCTCGCCACCGGTGGCCACCAGGCCCTGGACTTTGAGGAATTGGTCGAGCTTCAAGGCCAGCATTAGCGTTGCCGCATGCTCGCACCCTCGCCGGCCGCTTCCGCAGGCTCTGGCCACTGCTGAAGCCCCACCGGCGGCGCCTGGCGGCAGGCGGCTGCTGCATCCTTGTCTATGTGGCCTGCTGGCCCGTGCTGGCCGCGCTGGCGGGCCAGCTGATCCCGGCCATCGGCAGCGGTGATCTCGGCAGGGCCCTGCAAAGCATCACGCTGGCGCTGCTGGTGTTCCTGGTGCAGAAGATCGCCCAGTTCGGCCAGGACACCCTGCTGGCGGGCCCGGCCCTGCGGCTGAGCGAGGCTCTGCGCCGCGATCTGTTCGCCCGCCTGCAGCGGCTCGATTTCGCCGCGCTGGAGACCCTCTCCGCCGGCGATCTCACCTACCGCCTCACCGAGGACGCCGACCGGGTGGGCGAGGTGATCTACAAGACGATTCAGGACACGATCCCCAGCCTGCTGCAGTTGATCGCGGTGCTGATCACGATGCTCTGGCTGGATCTGCCCCTCGCCCTGGCCACGCTGCTGCTCACGCCGCTCGTGGCACTGCTGGTGAGCGGCTTCGGGGCGCGCGTGATGGCGGCGGCCGAGCGCAGCCAGCATCAGGTGAGCGAATTGGCCTCCCTGCTGGCCGAGGCGATCGCCGGCCTTCCCCTGGTGCGGGCCTTTGCGGCCGAACCCTGGCTGCAGCAGCGCTTCGACCAGGAGATCGCCGCCCATCGCCAGGCCCGCTACCGCACCCTGAAATTGCTGGCCCTGCAGCACCCGGTGGTGGGTTTTCTGGAGGCGACCGGCATCCTCACCGTGCTGCTGCTCGGCGCCTGGCGCATCCAGGCCGGCGGCCTCGACGCCCAGGGGTTCAGCAGTTTCGTGGCGGCCCTGCTGATGCTGATCGATCCGATCAGCCACCTCACCACCAATTTCAACGAGTTCCAGCAGGGCCAGGCCTCGCTGCGGCGGCTGCGGGCGATCGAGGCCGAACCCTGCGAACAACCCGACCGGGCCGACTCCAGGCCGCTGGGCCCCGTGCGCGGCGAGCTGCGCCTCGAGGCCGTGCGCTTCGGCTACGACCCCGCCAAGCCGGTGCTGCAGCAGCTCGATCTGGTCATCCCGCCCGGCCAGCTGGTGGCCTGGTGGGTCCTTCCGGAGCGGGCAAGAGCACCCTCTTCTCCCTGCTGCTCCGCTTCCACACCGCCCAGGGGGGGCGGATCCTGCTCGACGGCCAGGATCTGGCGGCCCTGCGGGGCCGCGACCTGCGCCGAGCCATCGCCCTGGTGCCGCAGCGCAGCACGGTCTTCAGCGGCACGGTGGCCGAGGCGATCGCCTTCGGCCGCCAGGCCAGCGAGGAGCAGATCCGCCGCGCTGCCGGCCTGGCCAACGCCGCCGGCTTCATCGAGGCGCTTCCCGAGNNCTACGCCACCCGGCTGGAGGAGCGAGGCAGCAACCTCTCGGGCGGCCAGCTGCAACGGCTCGCAATCGCCCGGGCAGTGGTGGGCGATCCGGCGATCCTGCTGCTCGATGAGGCCACCAGCGCCCTCGACGCCGAAGCGGAGGAGGCCGTGCAACGCGGGCTGGAACAGGCGATGCGTGGCCGCACGGTGATCGTGATCGCACACCGGCTGGCTACGGTGCAGCAAGCCGACCGGATCGTGGTGCTCGATCAGGGCCGCATCGTGGAGCAGGGTCGCCATCAGGAGCTGCTCACGGCAGGGGGGCGCTACCGGGACCTGTGCAGGCGCCAGTTCATCGCCCTGGATCCCTGATGGCCTGGGAATACCGTGTGATCCACATCGACGTGGAACCGGGCCACCCGCCCGAGCCGCCCAGTCCCCGCAGCGACAGCGAGCGCCTGGGGGGTGCGCTCAGCCCGGAGTTCCTGCAGCGGGAGTTCCCCCAGCAATATGCGGAAACGCCAGGCCGACCCCGGCATCCCGCCGAGCAACTGCAATTCTTTCTCAACGCCCTCGGCAGGGAGAACTGGGAACTCACGCAAGCCACCCAGCTGGGACCGCTGCTGATGTTCATCTTCAAGCGGCCGCTGCCCCNGNCGCNGGGTGCGTTGCAGATCGCCGATCAGCCACCCGTATCCTGAGCCACGACCAGCCATGCGGATCCCGTGGAGACCTCCAGCCAGCCCCCCGTGCTCACCTTCGAAGGCAAGCGCTACGACCTCCAGTCCCTGCCTGACGATGTCAAGGAACTGGTGCGGGGGATGCAGGTGGCCGATGCGCAGCTGCGCATGCACGAGGACACCCTGAAGGTTCTGGCCGTGGGCCGCCAGTCGATGGCGATGCAGCTCAACGAGAAGCTCAAGACGATCGCGCCGCTTCCCTGAAACCAGCTGCGGCAGCAGGATTCAGCCCAGCGGTTCCAGGGCTTCGAAACGGAACACCTGGAGGCCGGCGGGGGTATCGGCGCAGGCCTCTGTCTCCACGATCCGCTCGCTCAGCACCCAGGGGCCGCTGCCGCCTAGAGGCACGAAGCGATCGCTGAACCGGCTCAGGCCGCCGCGGGCTGCTCCGGTGGCGGGGTCGGCGTACTGGCTGGTGTAGCCGCGGCTGAGGTAACCGCTGCCGGTGTCGGTCACGCTCTCGGTGAAGATCGTCACCACGGTGCCGTGGATGTGGCGGTGCACCATCGTCACCACGTTGTCCTTGATGCGGTAGCGATCACCGGCGTTCTTGCCGCCGACGATCACCTCGGTGCCCACCGCGTCGGTGTCACCGGCGGTGAAGCTGTTGTCGCCGTGAACCTGCTCGAAGCTGCGGCGCACCCGGTGGATCGCCACCTCCCACAGCTGGGAGGCGATGGCCTTGTGCACGTCCGGATCGGCGATGCCCTCCACGCTGGCCTTGAGGTCGGCCCCCACCTCAAAGGTGCCCTCCACCCGGCGATCCCCCTGCTCCCAGATGCAGCGGCCGCGGTATCCGCCGAAGTCGCTCTGCCAGGTGTAGCGGTTCTCATAGGCGGCGCGGAAAGCGGCCGTGGCATCGCAGCCCGGGGCGAGCAGAGCGGGTGCCTGGGGGGTGGCGGTCACGACGGAACGGGCAGCTGCACTGACCCTAGGTGCCGGGCGCGGTCCTCCGGCCGCAGCTCAGGCGTGGATGTCCTGCAGGGCGTTGATCTCGAGGCGCTGCTGCTGCAGTGCCGCGATCGCCTCCACGGCGGCGCGGGCACCGGCCAGGGTGGTGACCGTGGGCACGGCGTAGTCGAGGGCGGCGCGGCGCAGGTACTTGTCGTCGAAGGCGGCCTGGCGGCCGATCGGTGTGTTGATCACCAGCTGGATGCGGCCGGAGCGGATCGCGTCCTCGATGTTGGGACGGCCTCATGCACCTTGAGGATCGGTTCCACCGCGAGCCCCCGATCTCGCAGCGCCGCAGCGGTGCCGCTCGTGGCGATCAGGCTGAAGCCCAGCTCCGCCAGTCGCTTCGCCACGGGAACCAGGGCCGGCTTGTCGCGGTCATGGGTGGAGAGAAACACCATGCCCCCGGTGGGCAGGGCCTCGCCCGCCGCCAGCTCGGCCTTGCCGTAGGCCATGCCGAAGCTGCCCGCGATGCCCATCACCTCGCCGGTGCTGCGCATCTCCGGACCCAGCAGGGTGTCCGAGCCCGGGAAGCGCTTGAAGGGCAGCACGGCCTCCTTCACCGTCTGCAGCGGAGGCCGGGGCTCCTCGGTGAGACCCAGCTCCGCCAGGCTCTGGCCTGCCATCACCCGGCTGGCCAGCTTGGCCAGGGGCACGCCGGTGGCCTTGGCCACGAACGGCACCGTGCGCGAGGCCCTCGGGTTGGCCTCGATGATGAACACCCGTTCCTGGCCATCGCTGCCGCGCTGCACGGCGAACTGCAGGTTGATCAGGCCGCGCACATCGAGCGCCAGGGCCAGGTCGCGGCTCCAGCTGCGGATGGTGGCCAGGGCCGCCTCACCGAGGCTGACCACCGGCAGGCAGCAGGCCGAGTCGCCCGAATGGATTCCGGCCGGCTCGATGTGCTCCATCACCCCGCCGATCACCACGGCGCCGCTGCCGTCGGCGAGGGCATCCACGTCCACCTCCACTGCGTTCTCCAGGTACTGATCGATCAGCACCGGGTGGTCGGGCTCAACGGTCACGGCCTCGGCCATGTAGCGGTTGAGCTCCGCTTCGCCGTAGACCACCTCCATCGCCCGGCCACCGAGCACATAGCTGGGCCGCACCACCACGGGATAGCCTACCCGCTCAGCCACGGCGCGGGCCTCGGCCTCGCTGCGGGCCAGACCGTTGCGGGGCTGGCGGATGTCGAGCCGGCGCAGGATCGCCTCGAACCGTTCGCGGTCCTCGGCGGTGTCGATCGATTCGGGCGACGTGCCCCAGATGGCGGTGCCGGTGGCCAGGCCCGGCGGCGAGGCCAGCCAGCGCAGCAGCGGAATCGCCAGCTTCAGGGGCGTCTGCCCGCCGAACTGCACGATCACGCCCTCCGGCTTCTCGGCCTCGATCACGTTGAGCACGTCCTCGAGGGTGAGCGGCTCGAAGTAGAGGCGGTCGGAGGTGTCGTAGTCGGTCGAGACGGTCTCGGGGTTGCTGTTCACCATCACGGTGGCGAAGCCCGCCTCCCGCAGGGCGAAGGAGGCGTGCACGCAGCAGTAGTCGAATTCGATCCCCTGGCCGATGCGGTTGGGACCACCACCCAGGATCATCACCTTGCGGCGGTTCTCGGGCTGCACCTCGCTCTCCGGCGGCACGAGCTCCAGCTCGCCGGCGCTGTTGAACCGTTCGAGCGGCCGCTCGTAGGTGGCGTAGTGATAAGGCGTGCGCGAGGCGAATTCCGCCGCGCAGGTATCCACGGTCTTGAACACGGCGCTCACCCCCAGCGCCTGGCGGCGGGCGCGCACGGTGAGTTCGTCGTTGCCGGTGGCCCAGGCGAGCTGGCGGTCGGAGAAGCCCTGCTGCTTGAGCTCGAGCAGCGCGGCGGCATCGAGATCGGCGAGACCGCGGCCGCGGAGCAGACGCGCCTCGGTCTCCAGGATCCCCCTCAGCTTCGCCAGGAACCACGGATCGATCGCCGAGAGCCCGTGAATCTCCGCATCGCTGCGCCCCGCGAGCATGGCGGCGCGCACCGCGAAGATCCGCTCGGGCGTGGCGGTGCGCAGAGCCCGCTCCAGCTCGGTTGGATCCCAGCCGCGATCGGGCCGATCGCAGCCCCAGCCGGCATGGCCGGTCTCCAGGGAGCGCAACGCCTTCTGGAACGATTCCTCGAAGCAGCGGCCGATCGCCATCGCCTCACCCACCGACTTCATCGAGGTGGTGAGCACCGCCGGGCTGCCCTGGAACTTCTCGAAGGCGAAGCGCGGAATCTTGGTGACCACGTAATCGATCGTGGGCTCGAAGCAGGCCGGCGTGGCGCCGGTGATGTCGTTGAGGATCTCGTCGAGCGTGTAGCCCACCGCCAGGCGGGCGGCGATCTTGGCGATCGGGAAGCCGGTGNCNTTGCTGGCCAGGGNNNCCGAGCTGCGGCTCACCCGGGGGTTCATCTCGATCACTATCACCTCGCCGTCGGCCGGGTTGATCGCGAACTGGATGTTGCTGCCGCCGGTGTCCACGCCGATCTCGCGGATGATGGCGATGGCCTGGTCGCGCAGACGCTGGTACTCACGGTCGGTGAGGGTCTGGGCCGGGGCCACGGTGATCGAGTCGCCGGTGTGCACACCCATCGGATCGAGGTTCTCGATCGAGCAGACGATCACCACGTTGTCGGCGGTGTCGCGCATCACCTCCAGCTCGAACTCCTTCCAGCCGAGCAGCGACTGCTCGATCAGGATCTGGCTCATGGGGCTGGCCTCGAGACCGGTCTTGCAGATCGCTTCGTATTCCTCGGGGTTGTAGGCGATCCCACCGCCGCTGCCGCCGAGGGTGAAGGCGGGGCGGATGATGCGCGGGAAGCTGCCGATCACCTCCCCCACGGCGCGGGCTTCCTCCATGGAGTTGGCAATGCCCGAGGGGCATACGGCCACGCCGATGCGCTCCATGGCCTCCTTGAACAGCAGCCGGTCCTCGGCCTTGCGGATCGCGGCCAGGTTGGCCCCGATCAGCTCCACGCCATGCCGCTCGAGGGTGCCGTTCTCCGCCAGGGCGACCGCCAGGTTGAGGGCGGTCTGGCCGCCCATCGTGGGCAGCAGCGCATCGGGCCGCTCGATCTCGATCACCCGGGCCACCACCTCGGGGGTGAGCGGTTCGATGTAGGTGCGATCCGCCATGTCCGGATCGGTCATGATCGAGGCGGGGTTGCTGTTGACCAGCACCACCTCGAAGCCCTCGGCCCGCAGGGCCTTGCAGGCCTGGGTGCCGGAATAGTCGAATTCACAGGCCTGGCCGATCACGATCGGTCCCGAACCCAGCAGCAGGATGCGACGCAGATCCGTGCGACGGGGCATGGTCGGGTGTCCGGCAGCCAAACCCGCCAAGCCTCTCACGGGGGATGGCTAACGTGGGTCTTGTCCGATCTCCCGTGTCCATGAGCGAACTCCAGCGCCTCAAGGGGCTGCTGCCTCCGGAAATGCAGAGCTGGGTGTTCGTGGAAGCCGCGGCCTCGGTGGATCCGCCACTGATCACGATCGAGGAGATCGGGCGCGATGAGATCGAGATCCAGGTCGACCTGGAGAAGTGGGACGCGCTGGCGATCGACCACCGCAACCTGCTCTTCTGGCATGAGGTGGGACGGATCCAGAACGATGCGGTGCCCCGGGACGGCTGGGAGATGGCTGCGCTGGCCATCGGTCTGGGGGGAGCCATCGGTGAGCTCTGGGTTCAGGATGGCCTGCTGCTGCTGATGGCACTGGGTCTTTCGGGCTTTGCCGGCTATCGCCTCTACCTCAAGAACAATTCCGAGAAGCGCCTCCAGGATGCGATCGCTGCCGACGAGCGGGCCATCGACCTGGCCTGCCGCTTCGGCTACAGCCTTCCCAACGCCTACAAGAGCCTCGGCGGCGCCCTCAAGGAGCTGGTCGAGCAGACCCGCAAGAAGAAGAAGCGCGCCTTCTACGAAGACCGCCTCGAGGCCCTGCGCAAGAGCGCCGGCAAGGCCCGGGCCGAGATGGCCCAGCAACAGGGGTCTCGCCAGTCGGTGACCAGCGAGAACGTGTATGGCTGATCTCGACAGCAGGGGGCTGGCGCTGCTGGCGGCCGAGGCCTGCGATGACCGCAAGGCGGTCGACATCCGCATGATCCGGGTGGAGGAGGTCAGTTCCCTGGCCGACTGGTTCGTGATCTGCAGCGGCCTCTCCGACGTGCAGGTGCGCGCGATCGCCCGCTCGGTGGAGGAGAAGCTCGAACTGGAGGCGGGCCGGCTGCCCCTGCGGCGCGAGGGCCAGAGCGAGGGCCGCTGGGTGCTGCTCGATTACGGCGAGGTGATCGTGCACGTGCTCACCCCCAGCGAGCGGAGCTACTACGACCTGGAGTCGTTCTGGGGCCACGGCGAGCAGGAGCGCTACCTGGGCTCGGCGGCCACCAGCGGCTCCGGCGCGGCGGCACCCTCCTGAACCTGAGCATGGATGCGACAGGCCCCTGCCCGGTACCGGC
The DNA here is from genome assembly GCF_001039265.1 of Synechococcus sp. GFB01. Classification (GTDB taxonomy): domain Bacteria; phylum Cyanobacteriota; class Cyanobacteriia; order PCC-6307; family Cyanobiaceae; genus NIES-981. Next base: position 34,499 of record NZ_LFEK01000033.1, read on the forward strand.
CGAGCAACAACCCCTTCGTCAGTACGAGGAGCTCTGCCGCTCCTGGTTCTTCGCCTGGCCCAGCCACAGCCTCAAGGGCCTGCTCCAACCCCTGGCGCTCAGCTGGCTGCTGGTGCTGCCGCTCACGCTGGTGATCGCCAGCGGCAGCTGGGTGCTGCGCCACGATCCGGTCCGCCTGGTGGCCGCGGCGATGGCTGCGGCGATCGCCCTGCCCACCNTGCTGCTGGTGCGCCAGTGGCTCGGCTGGAGCACGGTGCACCAGCGGCTGCTGCGCGAACGGGTGGAGTACGAGGAATCGGGCTGGTACGACGGCCAGGTGTGGGAGAAGCCCCTGGCCTGGCGCCAGCAGGATCTGCTGGTGGCCCAGCACCAGGTGCGGCCCGTGCTGCTGCGGCTGCAGCAGGCCATCGGCCTGGCGGCGGTGCTGATGCTTCTGGGAGCGAGCCTCTGTCAGGCTCTCTAACGGGCTGCCTGCTCCCGGCCTGGCCCACCGGTCCCTGGACATGACCCTGAGCTCCAGCCTTGGCGTCGGTGGCCGCGGCAGCGTTGCCCCCCTGGAGGTGCGTCTGCTGCGCAACGGCATCAGCGAATCCCGCCATCGCGTTCACGCCGTGGTGTGCGACAGCCGTGGTCGCGTGCTGATGCGCGCCGGCGACCCCCAGTATCTGAGTTTCATCCGCTCGGCCCAGAANCCCTTCCAGGCCACGGTGTTCGTGAGCAGCGGCGCCGCTGACCAGGCCCAGTGCGGCGACCGCGGCCTGGCGATCGCCTGCGCCTCCCATGCCGGCACACCCGCCCATGCCCGCGAGGCCTTCCGGCTGCTCTGGACGGGCGAGATCGAGCCGGAGCGGCTGCAGTGTCCGGTGCCCAGCGGCCGCAACAGCCCGCTGGAGCACAACTGCTCGGGCAAGCACGCGCCTTTCTGTCCACCTGCCGGCGCATGGGCTGGAGTCCGGAGAGCTATCTGCAGATCGAGCACCCCCTGCAGCAGCAGGTGCTGCAGCGCACCGCCGAGCTGCTGGGGCTGCCCGCTGCCGAGCTGGTGACCGCCCGCGATGACTGCGGGGCACCGACCGTGCAGCTGCAACTCGCCCAGATGGCCCTGCTCTACGCCCACCTCGGGGCGGGCACCGAGCCGGTGCTGGAGCGTCTGAGCCGGGCCATGCTGGCCCACCCCGAACTGGTTGCGGGGGAAGGCCGGTTCGACACCGAGCTGATGCGCAGGGGCCATGGCCAGGTGATCAGCAAGGGCGGCGCCGAGGGCATCCAGTGCCTCAGCCGGGTGGGCGAGGGACTGGGGGTGGCCATCAAGGTGGAGGATGGCTCGGCCCGGGCGAAGCAGGCGGTGGCCCTGCATCTGCTCGAGCAGCTCGACTGGCTCACGCCCATGACCCTTGAGGATCTGCGCCAGCAGTTCGCCAGGCCGGCGGAGCACCTCAGGCTCGAGGTGCAGGGCGAACTGCGCTTCGAGTGAGCACCCCGGCTGGTATGGTTGTGGAGTCACCGCGGGGTAGAGCAGTCTGGTAGCTCGTCGGGCTCATAACCCGAAGGTCGGTGGTTCAAATCCGCCCCCCGCCACCATCTCCAGAGAAGCCTCCGCCCAGTCGGAGGCTTTTTTGTTGGCCGTTTCCTGGTTGCTCGATTGACTGTTCTCTTGGCTGCTGTTGTTGATGTCATGGTCGCGCAGATCGATTCGCTGAAGTCAACCGATGCGAGGCGGGCAGCACAGGGGAACCCGGGGTTCCGCGAGGAGACGTCTGTGGCCATCGCCAGCCAGGGCCCGGGCCTGCCGCAGCGGGCGCGCGGCACCGCCGGATCTCGATGACAGTCCCGGTCGACGCGATCGTGGTGGGATCGGGCGCCACCGGTGGGGTGGCGGCGCTGGTTCTGGCCGAAGCCGGGCTGCAGGTGCTGCTGCTGGAAGCCGGCCCGGCCCTCAGCCCGCGCCAGGCGCGGGGCTCCGAGCCGCTCAACAGCCTGCGCCGCCTGGCCCATCTCAGCAGTGGCCGTCACCGGCTGCAACGCCACCACCCGGGCTACTGGAAGCACAACCCCGAGCTGTTCGTCGACGAGCGCCGCAACCCCTACTCCACCCCCCCCGACCAACCCTTCCTCTGGAGCCGCGGCCGGCAGGTGGGCGGCAAGAGCCTCACCTGGGGCGGCATCACCCTGCGGCTGAGCGACTTCGAGTTCCAGGCCCCGGCCCTGGATGGGGCTGGACCGGCCTGGCCGATCGGCAGCACCGATCTGGCACCGTTCTACACGCGGCTGGAGCGGCTGCTGGGGGTGCACGCGCCCGCGACGGACTGCCGCAGCTCCCCGATGGGGACTACCGGCCGCCGCTGCCGTTCACACCGGGGGAGCAACGGCTGGGCCAGGCGATCGAGCGGGAGCTCGGCCTGCCCCTGATCCACTCGCGCGGTTTCCGTCTGCACCGCGGCGATGGCTGGCCGGCCTCCAGCAGCCCGGGCAGCACCCTGCCAGGCCCTGGCCACCGGTCGGGTGGCACTGCGCAGCGGCGTCGTGGTGAGCCACCTCGAGGGCAAGGACGGCGATGGCGGGCGCAGCGTGGTGGTGGTGGATGGGGACAGCGGCCGCCGGGAACGATTCACGGCGCCGCTGGTGGTGCTCTGCGCCTCCACGATCGAGAGCCTCAGGATCCTGCTGCTCAGCCAGAGCGAGGGGACGCTCCGCGATCCCTCCGGTCGGCTGGGCCACTGCCTGATGGATCACATCTCCACCAGCCGCTTCTTCGCCCTGCCTGGTGTGCCGGCGGCCGCGGCGGCATGCGAGCTCTCGGGTGCCGGCAGCTGCTTCATCCCCAACACGGTGAATCTCAGCAGCCCCGACGCGAGGGATTCCGCGGCGGCTATGGCATCTGGACAGCCCTGCAGCGCTTCGACCCACCCACCCTGCTGCAGCGCCGTCGCGGCGAAGCNGCGGGCTTTCTGATCGCCCATGGCGATGTGCAGCCCGACCCGACCAACCGGGTGACCCTCAACCCCGCTCTGCTGGATGCCTGGGGCCTCCCCACAGCCCATATCGCCTGCCGCTGGAGCGACAACGAGTGGCGCATGGTGGAGCACATGCACCGTCGCATGGAGGCGGTGGTGAGCGCTACGGGCGGGACGATCCTGCCGATCGAAGAGCTCTTCGTGCTGCCGCTGCTGGAGCCATGGATCCGCTCCAGTTTCGCCGTGGGCAGCGACCCGCCACCCCCGGGCTACTACATCCATGAGCTGGGCGGTGCCGCCATGGCCGCAGCGCCGGAGCGTGGCGTGGTGAATCCGCTCAACCAGTGCTGGGCGGCACCCGATGTGCTCGTGGTGGATGGGGCCTGCTGGCCGGCGGCGGGATGGCAGAGCCCGACCCTCACCGAAATGGCGATCACCTGGCGGGCCTGCGCGGCAGCGGCCGAGCGACTGCGGCGCGGTGAGCGTGGCCTGGCCGCGAATCCCTAGGGCTCTGTCAGGGGCTGCCGACAGGATCCGGCCACTGGTGTGCACGGGCACAGTTCGCCCGGGCTGGTATCCGCACAATGACGGGGCGACCTTTAACCGGGTCGGGCAAGGGAGAACCGGGGCGGAGGCTGGCACCTCCGCCTTTTTCATGCCCCTGGCCCGAGCGATCAGCGGCTGGAGAGGCCGCTCAGATACGCCTGGGTCACGCTGGCGTCACTGCAGCCGTTCTGGAACAGGAAGCCGGCCAGCGCCGAGGTGATCAGCCGGTACTGATCCCAGTTGGGGTGGCTGCGGATGAAGTCCCGCATCCCATCGAAGAGCACCTCCGGCACCTCGGCCTCGAGGCTGATGCAGGGGACTGTCTCACGTCCACCGGCCATCGCCACCATCGCCTCGCCATCGTTCGCCATCTCCGCCGCCCCTGAGACCTCGTGTGCCGGCCCACTACGCCACACCCTCAGCAGGAGCGTCAACGAACCCGTTACAGAGCCACGAACGACGGATTGCAGCTTGAGACCGATTCTCCTCACTGGGATGTCGCGCAGACCCACGCCAGGGGGAGGCGGGCCAGCAGAGCGCCACGAAGGCTGTCAAGACGAGCCTGAACAGAACCGGCCAATCCCCAGAACAGCCCCCAGAAGCCGCCGCTCTGGCCCAGGCCTGTGGAAAAAAGGATCGATTTCTGGGGAAAACGAGCGCCACATGGGGAAAGCCCCGATCCATCAGCAGCGTTGATCGGCGCGATTCTCCTGAGACCCGCAATTCAACGAGACGGCCGAGGCGAAGCGGATCACCCGCTTTTCTTCCGCTTCACGTTGCTTCCGCTTTACAGGGAGGCGCGGCGCAGCGTGCTCGGACCCAGCGGATGGTCGGCGTGCGGGTAGGGGTGGTGGTGATGCGCATGATCCCCATGCTGATCGTGCTGCTGGCCCAGGGGAAGC
>NZ_LFEK01000034.1 GCF_001039265.1 Synechococcus sp. GFB01
CATACCCGTTCCTCTGGAACATTCCTTCTCGTTCTCATGACCACCACTCTCCAGCAGCGCTCCGGCGCCTCCAGCTGGCAGCAGTTCTGCGATTGGGTCACCTCCACCAACAACCGCCTCTACGTGGCTGGTTCGGTGTGCTGATGATCCCCACCCTGCTGGCTGCGACCATCTGCTTCATCGTGGCGTTCATCGCCGCCCCTCCCGTCGACATCGACGGCATCCGTGAGCCCGTTGCCGGCTCCCTGATCTACGGCAACAACATCATCTCCGGCGCTGTTGTGCCTTCCAGCAACGCCATCGGTCTGCACTTCTATCCCATCTGGGAAGCCGCCAGCCTCGACGAGTGGCTGTACAACGGCGGTCCTTACCAGCTGGTGGTGTTCCACTTCCTGATCGGCGTCTTCTGCTACATGGGCCGTGAGTGGGAACTCTCCTACCGGCTCGCATGCGCCCTGGATCTGCGTGGCCTACAGCGCTCCTGTGGCCGCCGCCTCGGCTGTGTTCCTAGTCTATCCCTTCGGTCAGGGCTCCTTCTCCGACGGCATGCCCCTCGGCATCAGCGGCACCTTCAACTTCATGTTGGTGTTCCAGGCTGAGCACAACATCCTGATGCACCCCTTCCACATGCTGGGTGTGGCCGGTGTGTTCGGCGGCAGCCTGTTCTCCGCCATGCACGGCTCGCTGGTGACCAGCTCGCTGGTGCGTGAGACCACCGAGAGCGAGAGCCAGAACTACGGCTACAAGTTCGGCCAAGAGGAAGAGACCTACAACATCGTGGCTGCCCACGGTTACTTCGGTCGCCTGATCTTCCAGTACGCCAGCTTCAACAACAGCCGCAGCCTGCACTTCTTCCTGGCTGCCTGGCCGGTGGTCGGCATCTGGTTCACCGCCCTGGGCGTGAGCACGATGGCCTTCAACCTGAACGGCTTCAACTTCAACCAGTCGATCCTGGATGGCCAGGGCCGTGTGGTGAACACCTGGGCCGACGTGCTGAACCGCGCCAACCTGGGCATGGAAGTGATGCACGAGCGCAACGCTCACAACTTCCCGCTCGACCTGGCTGCTGCGGAAGCCACCCCCGTGGCGCTGACCGCCCCGGCGATCGGCTGAGGCCCAACAGCCCAGCTGAACCCCACTGCCCGTCAGCAGCTGGGCTGACCAACGGAATCCCGCAAGCCCCCGCCCTCCGGCGGGGGCTTTTTGCTTGGGGGCAGCCGGGGCCAGATGCTCANGCCTTGCGGCAGACCAACGGCCGGCGACGGCGCGGGTAGACCTCCCGGCAAAGCGGGCAGGCCGTGCCATCGCAGCCGCGGGCGGTGCAGAACTCCCGCCCATAGAAAATGATCTGCAGATGCAGCTTGTTCCAGGCCTCGCGCGGAAACAGCGTCTTGAGGTCGCGCTCGGTCTGCTCCACGCTGCGGCCGCTGCTGAGGCCCCAGCGCTGGGCCAGGCGGTGGATGTGGGTGTCCACCGGAAAGGCCGGCACCCCGAAGGCCTGGGCCATCACCACGCTGGCCGTCTTGTGGCCCACCCCCGGCAGCGCCTCGAGCGCGGCGAAGCTGCGCGGCACCGCGCCGCCATGACGCTCCAGCAGGAGTTCCGCCAGCCGGCGCAGGTTGCGGGCCTTGGTGCGGGCCAGGCCCAGCTGGCGGATGTGACCCAGGATCGTCTCCTCCGGCAGGGCCGCCATCGCGGCCGGATCCGGACCGGCGGCGAAGAGGGCCGGCGTCACCTCGTTCACCTTCCTGTCGGTGCACTGGGCGCTGAGCAACACCGCCACGAGCAGGGTGAAGGGATCGCGGTGATCGAGCGGCACCGGCGTCTGGGGGTACTGCTCCTCCAGCCGCTGGCGGATCAGCGCGGCCCGCTCCTGTTTTCTCACCCCGGCCAGACAACTCCGTGAGCGACGCTAAAGGCAGTCCCCACCGGAACGGCATGGCCCGGCGCCCCATCCCATCGCTCTGGCTGATCAGCCTGTGGCTCGCGGCAGGCGCCAGCCTGCGGCCCTGGCCGCCAGCGAAGGGCCCGGCAGCGAGGTCGACGGGGTGCGGGTGGAGACCCTGGCGCGCAGCAGCAAGGCCTGGACCGGCGAACCGCTGCCGGCCTATCCCCGGGGGCAGCCTCTGGTCACCGTGCTGCGGATCACCATCCCCGCCGGCGCCAGCCTGGGCAGGCACCAGCATCCGGTGATCAATGCCGGGGTGCTGCTGCAGGGGCGGCTGCGCGTGGTGCTCGATAACGGCAGCAGCCGGGAACTCAGAGCCGGCGACGCCCTGATCGAGGTGGTGAACCGGATCCACAGGGGTGAAAGCCTCGGCCCCGATCCGGCCGTGATCGTGGTGGTCTATGCCGGAGCCGAAGGGCTGCCCATCACGATTCCCCCGGAGCCGGCCGGGCCATCTTTGTAGGCTCGCCCCAGCACGGGCACTCCATGGGCAGCAGCTTCGGCCGGCTCTTTCGCATCCACACCTTCGGCGAATCCCACGGCGGCGGCGTGGGCGTGATCGTGGATGGCTGCCCGCCACGGATGCCCCTGGATCTCGAAGCCATCCAGGCCGAGCTGGACCGCCGCAGACCGGGCCAGAGCCGCATCACCACCCCCCGCAAGGAGGACGATCGCGTCGAGATCCTCAGCGGTCTGCTGGATGGGGTGACCCTCGGCACCCCGATCGCGATGCTCGTGCGCAACAGAGATCAGCGACCGCAGGACTACAAGGAGATGGAGGTGGCCTTCCGCCCCTCCCACGCCGATGCCACCTACCAGGCTAAATACGGCATCCAGGCCCGCAGCGGCGGCGGCCGCGCCTCCGCCCGCGAGACGATCGGCCGCGTCGCCGCCGGCGCCGTCGCCAAGCAACTGCTCGCCCGGGCCAACGGCACCGAGGTGCTCGCCTGGGTGCAGCGCATCCACACGATCGAGGCCGAGATCGATCCGTCAGCCGTGACCCTGGAGGCCGTGGAATCAAACATCGTGCGCTGCCCTGATTCCAGCAGCGCCGAGCGGATGATCGAGCGGATCGAGGCGATCGGCCGCGAAGGCGACTCCTGCGGCGGCGTGATCACCTGCCTGGTGCGACGGCCACCGGTGGGGCNTGGGCATGCCGGTGTTCGACAAGCTCGAGGCCGACCTCGCCAAGGCGGTGATGTCGCTGCCGGCCACCAAGGGCTTCGAGATCGGCTCCGGCTTCGGCGGCACCCTCCTCAGAGGCAGCGAGCACAACGACGCCTTCCTGCCCAGCGAGGCCGGCCGCCTGCGCACCGCCACGAACAACTCCGGCGGCATCCAGGGCGGCATCAGCAACGGCGAGGAGATCGTGATCCGCGTGGCCTTCAAGCCCACTGCCACGATCCGCAAGGAACAGCAGACGATCAACGACCGCGGCGAAGCCACCACCCTGGCAGCAGGGGGCGGCATGACCCCTGCGTGCTGCCGCGGGCCGTGCCGATGGTGGAGGCGATGGTGGCGCTGGTGCTGGCCGACCATCTGCTGCGCCAGCAGGGGCAGTGCAGCCTCTGGTGAGGGCGGCGTCGCCGCCCTCGAAGCTCAGCTGAGCCGATCCGCCAGCGGCCTGGCAACGGCGTTGCTGCCCTGCTCGGGGTTGAGCGTGGTGGCGCGCACGGCCTTCTTGCGCACGGGGTTGCGGGCGGCCGGTTTGGGGGCCACCACCTTGCCGGCAGCGGGCTTCCTGGCCTCGGATGGCTTGGCCGCCGCGGGCCTGGCCGCTGCCTTGTTCGAAGCCCTGGCTGCGGAAGCCTTCCGGGCGGCAGGCTTGCGCCCGGCGGCGGGAGCCGGGCTGCGCCCCACCCGATTGCGGTGGTTGAGCACCATCGCCCACTCCTCATCGGTGAGGTTGGCGGGTTTGGCGCCGTGGGCATCGGCCAGCTTCGCCGCCTTCTCGATGTCGGCGATCAGATTCTTCCAGGATGTGGCGAACCGCTTGTCGCTCTGGGATTTGGCGCCGCTCTCCACCAGGGTCTGCACCACCCCGGCTGGGGTGACCTTCTTGCGGCGGCGGTTGAAGATCTCCTTCTGAAGCTGGGCGATCAGGGCATCGGCCCTGTCACTCAGCTGAATGGTGAGTTGCGACATACAGGAAGACAGCTCTATCTCAGCGGTAGCCATGGCGCTGCAGATTGACAATCAGGCTGGCCAGGCCGGGCTGCAGGGCTGGCGCAGGCTGGTGGTCGGCGAACAGCGCTGAGCCCAGGGCCACCGCGTCCACACCGGCCCGGAGCCATGGCCCCACGTCGTCGACGCCGAGCCCGCCGGCGGCGATGCAGAAGGGCAGCGGCCCCAGAGGACCGCTGAGGGAATGCCAGTATCCGGGTCCCACGGCACGGGCCGGGAACAGCTTCACCAGCCGGGCTCCCCAGCCGATCGCCTGAGCCAGCTCGGTGGGCGTGAACACACCCGGCACCAGCGTGATCCCCAGGGTGGTGGCGCGTCGGAGCAGCTCGCGATCGCCGATCGGCGACACGGCATAGTCGAGCCCGGCCGCAACGGCGGCCTCCAGATCGGTCAACCGGCGCACGGACGCCGCACCGAGGTGCAGCTGTGGAAAGGCCCTGATCAGTTGCCGCATCATGGCTACCCAGGCCTCGCTGGGGTTCACGGCCAGCTCCACATGCCGCAGACCAGCGGCCTGAAGGGCCTCCAGCTGCGGCAGGGCCTCACCCTGATCCCGCGGGCGCAGCACCGCCAGCAAGGGCAGACGCCGCAGGCCCGCGATCAGCGGATCAGCGGCGCCGTCGTCAGACGTATTCGGCCACCTTGACGTCGGAGTTGATCAGCAGCTCCTGGAGTTCCTCGGCATCCACAGTCTCCTTCTCCACGAGCATCTCGGCCAGCTGATCCAGCACGGCACGGTTGGCGGTGAGCACCTCGGTGGCGCGCCTGTAGGCCTCTGCCACCAGCTGGCTCACCTCCTCGTCGATCGCGGCGGCGGTGTCTTCGGAGAAGTCGCGTTCCGCCGCGATGTCGCGCCCGAGGAACATGCCGCCCTGGCTGCGACCCAGGGCCACCGGTCCGAGGCGATCGCTCATGCCGAAGCGGGTGATCATCTGGCGGGCGACACGGGCCACCTGCTGCAGGTCATTGGAGGCACCGGTGGTGACCTCGTCGTCTCCGTAGACGATCTCCTCGGCGACCCGGCCGCCAAGAGCCACGGCCATCTGGTTCTGAAGGTAGGCGCGGGAATAGAGACCCGATTCCATCCTCTCCTCGCTGGGCGTGAAGAAGGTGAGGCCGCCAGCCTGGCCGCGGGGAATGATCGAGATCTTCTGCACAGGGTCGTAATCGGGCATCAGCGCGCCCACCANGGCGTGGCCCGCTTCGTGGTAAGCCACCAGGCGCTTGCGCTTCTCGCTCATCACCCGGTCCTTCTTCTCGGGGCCCGCCATCACCCGCTCGATGGCATCGTTCACCTCGTCCATCGAGATCTCGGTGAGCTGACGGCGGGCGGCCAGGATCGCCGCCTCGTTGAGCAGGTTGGCCAGATCCGCTCCGGTGAACCCCGGCGTGCGGCGGGCCACCTTGTCAAGGTCCACATCCTTGGCCAGGGTCTTGCCGCGCGCATGCACGCCGAGGATCTGCAGACGGCCGCTGTAGTCGGGCCGGTCGACGACGACCTGGCGATCGAAACGGCCAGGGCGAAGCAGCGCCGCGTCGAGCACGTCGGGACGGTTGGTGGCCGCCACGATGATGATGCCGGTGTTGCCCTCGAAGCCGTCCATCTCGGTGAGCAGCTGGTTGAGGGTCTGCTCGCGCTCGTCGTTGCCGCCGCCGAGACCGGCACCGCGCTGACGGCCAACGGCGTCGATCTCATCAATGAACACGATGCAGGGTGCGTTCTTCTTGGCCTGCTCGAACAGATCGCGCACCCGGCTGGCACCCACGCCCACGAACATCTCGACGAACTCCGACCCGGAGATCGAGAAGAACGGCACACCCGCCTCGCCGGCGACAGNCTTGGCCAGCAGGGTCTTGCCGGTGCCGGGAGGGCCCACCAGCAGCACACCCTTGGGAATCTTGGCGCCGACGGCGGTGAAGCGGTCGGGGTTCTTGAGGAAGTCGACCACCTCGGTGAGCTCGAGCTTGGCGCCCTCGATGCCGGCCACATCGCCGAAGGTCACCTGGGTCTGGGGTTCCATCTGCACCCGCGCCTTGCTCTTGCCAAAGTTCATGGCGGGGTTGCCGCCACCGGCCTGGGCGCGGCGCAGCAGGAAGAACAGGCCGCCCAGGAGCAGCAGCGGGAAGATCAGGCTGCCCACCGCCTGCTGCCAGGCCGCCGGTTCACGGCTGGGCTGCACGGCGATGTCCACGTTGTGGTCGGTGAGCAGCTTCAGCAGATCCTTGTCGGGGGCGAGGTTGACCACGGCCCGCTGGCCGCTGTTCTCGACCACCTGGGCGGTGCCGCGGTCAGGCGAGATCAGCACGCGGCTGACCTCGTTGGCCTGCACGGCCTCCACGAATTCGCTGTACCGCATGGTGCCCGGCTGGCTGGCCGGATTGGGCCGATCCAGGAAGGCGGTGCCCACGGCGATCATCACGATCACCAGGAGCACGTACAGACCCGCGTTGCGCCAGCGTTTCTTCACGGCCAGGCCTCAGCTGAGAGTTAAGTAACGGAATGTTAACCGCCGCGGTCCCCAGGGATCGGGCTTGAGGGCCCTCAGGCAGCCGCCCGCAGAACCTCCACCACACTACGGAAGGCGAACCACTCCGGGATCTCCTCGCCGCCCCGCAGCATCTGGCGGAACTGGGTGCCGCTGAGCTTGCGCACGTGCAGGCCGCGGGCCTCGGCGTGCTCTGCGGTCACATAGNCCTCTTCCTCGGTATAGACGAGGTTCAGCGAGGGCACGGTCTCCATGCCCAGTTCCGGGGCGCAGTCGCGGGCGAAATCCTGGGCCTGGTAGGGACCGTAGAAGTCGTCGCCGCTGAGGCAGCTCTTCGAACCGGCCATGTCGCGGCCGATGATGAAGTGGGTGCAGCCGTAATTCTTGCGGATGATCATGTGCTGCAGCGCCTCGCGCNGGCCGGCCATATGCATCGAATAGGGCAGGTAGGCCCAGCGGATGCGGGGGTTGGCCACCTCGGCCGCCAGGCGCTCGTAGGTCTGGAAGCGCACCTCGCCGGCGATGTCGTCGTCCTGGGTGGGGCCGCAGGTGGGGTGCACCAGCACCACGCCGCCCTGGCTCACGTTGCTGGCATGAAGCGCCCGGGTGAACAGCTCGTAGTGGGCGCGATGGATCGGGTTGCGGCACTGGAACGCCACCACACTTTCCCCGGCCGGCAGGGTGGAGCGCACCTCGGCGGGGGTTCTGCAGGGGAACACCCGCCGCGGCAACTCCAGCCCCTGCAGCCGGCCGCCCATGTAATAGCGGCCGCGCTCGCTGGCGATCATCCGCACGGNCGGGTGCTCCAGGGACGTGGTGCCGTAGCAGCCCTTGGCCTCTAGCACCTTGTCGGGCTCCCACTTGCTCTCCACGGTGAACACCGCCAGCTCCTGGCCGCGGTAGGTGAGCAGCAGCCGATCACCCACGCCGATGGTCTCGTCGCTGGTGTCGAGCACGATCGGCAGACCGAACAGCAGGCCGCTGCTGGTGCGGTTGCGCTCCACCACCGAGGCGTAGTCCTCCTGGTGCATGAAGCCGCGCAGCGGCGAGAAGCCGCCCACGATCAGCAGCTCCACGTCACAGGCGTTGCGGTCGCTGCACTCGAGCCGCCGACTTGCGCTGGCCTTGACCGCTTCCCGTTCGGCCGCCGGCACCATCAGATCCACCAGGCTGCCCCCGTGGGGCGTGATCAGGCCGGATGTGGCAGCAGATGGGGCGGCAGCAGTCATGGCCAGGCGATCGAGTGGCCAGGATTCTCCCAGACGGGCTCCTTCAACCCTGCGGTGAGGCCACCGCGGAGCGCATGCCAAGGGGGTCCCGAGGGACCCCCTGGCAACGGCGGTTGTCGGACGTCCCCCGGGAGCCGTGAGCGACTCAGACCTGCTCCAGGCGGCCGTAGAGCTGACCGGTGATCTTCACGTCGACCGGATCCTTGGAGCCCATGTCGGTGTCGGAGGGCTGGATGGCGGTGAACACCCCGGCGAACTCGCCGGTGCTGCCATCCACCTTGGTGATCGAGAGCTCCATGTTGCCGGTGCCCTCCACATAGCGCTTGATGTTCTCGCGGGCGATCTCCTCATTGTCGGCGCCCAGACCCACCAGACCCTGCGCATACTCGACCCCGGTGGTCAGGCCGCGGGCCTTCGGATCGAGGAAGTTGGACGTGCGGTAGCTGGGCACCCGGTAGCTACCGGTGAAGTCGGTGCTGGTGGTGATGGCGGCACCCTCAGCGGTGGCCTCGAGCTCCTTGCTGGAGAACACGAAGGGAACTTCCTCACCACCGGGCAGCAGCACGGTCACCAGCTGGAAATCGAGACCCCCCTGCTCCTTGAAGCTGAGACCGTCGCCCTGCACCGCCAGGTCGCCATAGACCTGGTCGAGGCTGGTGGTGAACCGGGTGAGAATCTTGCCGGACACGAACTGAGCCTCCTGGCGCTTGTTGGCCGGCTCACCCTTCACGAAGACCTCGGCGGGATGCATGCAGATCTCGCGGAGCTGATACTTGCCACCGGCGGTGAGAGGGATGGAACCGCGGGCTGATTCCGGCAGGGTCNGGCAATCGTTGGCCAGACCGGTGTTGTGGATGTCGTCGTAGGTGAGGCTGGGGCGGTCCTTGGCCTGGGCCCCTCCGCTGCACGCGGTCACCAGGGTCAGACACAGCGCCAGCACAAGGGCCAGCAGGGGACGGAAACGCATGGGAGAACGCCGCAGAGGAGGAGCGGGAACTGGGCTGCGGCGGATCCTACCGGTGCAAAACCCGGGTTCCCCGTACGATGACGCGGCTCTCAACAACCTGTATGCGAGGGCGGCAGCCACGGCCGCTGCCACGCCCCCGGCGCCATGACCAGCTCCAGTCCCCCTGGCCATCCCACCCCGCTCGATCCGGAGCAGCAGCAGCGGCTCCGCCAGGCGCTCGAGCAGATCGAGGCGCTCGCCGTCGAGCTCGATGGTGAACCGGCTGCCCTGCTGGCACTGCTGCGCCAGGTCGAGCAGCTGCACCGCACCATCCAGGACGGGCCCTTCCGCAACAGCCTGCCGGCCAACCGCAACGCCCTGTTCGATCTGCTGCAGACGATGGAGAGCAGCGGCGGCTGGCCCTACATCCCCCGACTGCAGCTGCGCACGTTCATGGATCTGTTGCAGCGCGAGCCGCCGGACGACGAACAGGCTCTGGCGGCCTGAGCGCCGTGAGCAGCTCGTGGGCGATGGCCAGCTTGCCGGCCGGGNCCAGTNGGCGCTGGGCATCACCCGGCCCCAGCAGCCAGCCCTGATTGAGCGGCGCGCCGAACCCCACGCCGGGCTGATCGATCGGGTTGGCAAAGAGCAGGTCACAGCCCTTGCGTGCGAACTTGGCCTGGGCCTGGCTCAGCACATCGCCGCTTTGGGCAGCGAAGCCGAGGATCCGCTGACCGGCCGGCCGGCGCGCCACCAGCCCCGCCAGCAGATCCGGCACCGCCTGCCAGCCTCGGCCCAGCTCGGCCTCCAGCTCATGCTTGGGCAGCTTGCCGGCCAGCGGCGAGGTCCGCCGATGATCGGCCACCGCCGCCGCCATGGCGACCGCATCGGCCTCCGGCTGAGCGGCAGCGAGAGCAGTCTCCAGCTCGGCAGCGGTCTGCACCGGATGGCAGGCCAGACCATCCAGCAGCAGGGGATCGAGGCTGAGCGGGCCGTGCACCAGCGTCACCGAAGCTCCGCGCAGCCGTGCTGCCTGAGCCAGCATCACCCCCATCAGACCGGTGCTGGGGTTGGTGAGGCAGCGTGCCGGATCGAGCGGCTCGCGGGTGGGACCGGCGCTCACCAGCAGCCGCAAGCCGCTCCAGTCGCGCTGCCAGCCCCACAGGGCCAGCGACTCCAGGGCGAGCAGCAGTTGCACCGGCTCCGCCATGCGGCCGGCTCCCCGCCGATCGCAGGCCAGCAGGCCCTCCGCCGGGCCCAGCGGCAGCACGCGCCCGAACGCCTGCAGCGTCTGCCAGTTGCGCAGCACCGCCGGAGCGCTCCACATCGCCGTGTTCATCGCCGCAGCAGCCACCACCGGCGCCTCGGTGGCCAGCAGCGTGCTGGCAAGCAGGGTGTCGCCGAGCCCCTGAACCCAGCGGCCCAGACTGCTGGCACTGAGCGGTGCCACCAGCACCAGCTCGGCCCATTCGGCCAGCTCCACATGCAGCGGCCGCGGCGCCTGATGGCTCCACTGGTCGGCATCGAGATGGCAGGGGTGGCGGCTGAGGCTGGCGAGAGCCACCGCACTCACGAGGCGCTCGGCGCTGGGCGTGAGCACACAGCGCACCCGGGCGCCGCGCTGCACCAGGGCGCTCACCACCTGGGGCAGCTTCACCGCGGCGATGCTGCCGCTGATCCCCACCAGGATGCGGCGTCCGGTCAGCGGATCGCCGCTCATCGCGGCTCAGTCCTCATCGAAGGGCTCCTGGTCGACCAGGTGCAGGTAGGGACGGGCCAGCTCGGGGCGGTGAATGGCCAGGGCCCGCATCAGATGCCAGTCGGCCAGCCCATCGAACGGGCTGGGGTAGTCGTCGTCATCGAGACGGCGGGCCAGTTCGGCGATGCTGGCCTCGTCAAAAGCCGCGAGCCGTTCGGGCGTGATCCACTCGGGGCTGGTTGATGTCATCGGCTGGGGCCTGGCGGCGTGGAGGAGCGGGTGGTGATGGGTGGGGTGAACCGAGCGATCGCGGGCCGAGCGATAATGAGTGCGCCGGTCACGGCACCCACCGGGGGAATTAGCTCAGCTGGTAGAGCGCTGCGATCGCACCGCAGAGGTCAGGGGTTCGAGTCCCCTATTCTCCATCGCCGGCTCCACGGCGGCCGCCGCCCCGGAGGCTGGGCTGTGACGCGGGGCTGCGTGATCCGGACAGCCCTCGCCCCTGCCTCA
Organism: Synechococcus sp. GFB01; assembly: GCF_001039265.1. Taxonomy (GTDB): domain Bacteria; phylum Cyanobacteriota; class Cyanobacteriia; order PCC-6307; family Cyanobiaceae; genus NIES-981. The sequence goes on from NZ_LFEK01000034.1 coordinate 11,003, forward strand.
GCCCCCGTGAACTGGACGCCCCAAGCCGAAGCCCGACTCAAGGAGGTGCCGTTCTTCGTGCGGCCCGTGGTGCGCAAGCGGATCGAAAGCCTGGCCGCCGAGGCCGGCCTGGAAGCGGTCGATGAGGCCTTCTATGAGCAGGCGAAGTCGCGCTTCGGCCAGAACTGAGACGCCGATACGGTAAAAGGGGGGCACGTTCAGTCCCCATCAATGTCGCAATCGAAGCGCGAACAGGTGGTCAGCCACCTGCGCTACATCCGCCAGGAACTCCGCGAGATGCACCAGGGCGTGATGGAGGACGGACTGTTGCCCGAGGCCGGCGAAGTGCGGGGCGTGATGGCTCAGATGGAAGCCCTGCTGGAGCTCCTGGAGGGCAAGACGTCCCGCAAGAAGGAAAGCGACGGCTGAATCCAGCCGCGCAACAGACACCGCGGCCGTCAACCCCCAGCAGGACGCTCCGCCAAACGGCTCAGCCACGATTGCGGCGATCGCCGCGGGGCGGTTTCGTTGCTCCGTCCCCATCACCCCAGCCCAGGCCCCGGCCTCGGGCTTTTTTATTGGAATCCCCTATCAGTAGCGCCGGATTCACCCCAGAACGCCAGAGATGGTGTACAAAAGGGCTGGCAGGGCCAGGGCCGGGTGATGGGGATCACCGACCGCCAGCACCCCTGCCCCCCATTCTGTGGCGTCCGAGCGCTTTCTGGTATCCCCACGCCGTCAGCAGACCCGCTTCCAGCAGGAACTGGCTGGGGCGGGGGATGCCTTGGTGGCCTGGGCCCGGAACCCCTGGCGGCGCCTCTCGCTGCAGCTGATCGTGCTGCTGGTGAGCTTCAGCATCGGCGGCATGGTTGGAGCGATCACCGGCGCGCTCTCGAAGCTCGACCCGGTCGCCGCCCTGATCTGCGTCGCGGCGATGGAGCTGGCGATCCGGGCCCGCGGGCCCCTGCGGCGGCGAGGCGGCGACCGGCTGGGCCTGCAGCTGCTCGACATGGTCCGCATCGGCCTGCTCTACGGCCTGCTGGTCGACGGCTTCAAGCTGCTGTGACCACGGGCGGCGCAGCCCCGCTTCCCACCTCCGCCGCGATCAGATAGAGCAGGGCCATGCGCACCGGGATGCCGTTGCGCACCTGCTCATCCACCAGACAGCAGGCGGGATCGTCGAGCAGGGCGCCGGTCATCTCCACGCCTCGATTGACCGGACCGGGGTGCAGCACCGGCACCGGCCTGCCGCACAGGGCCAGGCGCTCATGGCTGAGGCCGTAGACGCGGTGGTAGGTGTCGAGGCTGGTGAGCAGGTGCTGCTGCATGCGCTCATGCTGCAGTCGCAGGGTCATTACCGCATCGGCACCCGAAAGGGCCCGCTCCAGCTGCCGCTCGATCCACACGCCGCCGCGGGCTGCCACCGGATCGCAGGCCTGACCCGGCGGCGGGGCCGCCACGAACTCGGCGAAGGCCTCCGGCAACAGGGTGGGAGGGCCGCAGAGCACCACGTCGGCGCCGCAGGCTGTGAGGGCCCAGAGATTGGAACGGGCGACCCGCGAATGGAGGATGTCGCCCACGATCACGATGCGCCTGCCGCGCAGAGCCTCAGGCGTGGGCGCTTCCGGCGCGAAATGGCGCGCAAGGGTGAACAGATCCAGCAGCCCCTGGCTGGGGTGGCTGTGCAGGCCATCGCCGGCGTTGAGCACCGCCACGCGCTCGCCGGCCTGGTCGAGATCGGCCGCCAGGCTCTGGGGCACGCCGGCGCAGCGGTGCCGCANCCACCAGCACGTTGGCCCCCATGGCCACGTAGGTGCGGGCCGTGTNCGAGCAGACTCTCCCCCTTGCTCANGCGAGCTGGAGGCGGGCGAGAAGCTCTGCACATCGGCCGAGAGGCGCCGGGCCGCGAGCTCGAAGCTGCTGCGGGTGCGCGTGCTGGGTTCGAAGAACAGCGTGGTGACCAGCCGGCCCTGGAGCGCGGGCAACTTCCTGGCGCCTGTGGTGGGCAGCGCCCGGAAGCGCTGCGCCAGCTCCAGAACGGTGGTGAAATCGGCAAGCGAGAAGGCCGCCAGATCGAGCACGTGGCGGTGACTCCAGTCGCTCAAGGCTGCCGGCAGCTGACGGCTTCAGGCTAGAAGCACGGCGAATCGGCGGCCAGCGACCANGCCTCCGGCGGGGCGGGAGTCCGGTCTCCGCGGGCGCGGCGGCTCACACTGCGGCTGNCCCGCAGATACCAGCGCCAGGGCAGCTCCTGTGCCTGGCTGATGCCGATCCGGCCGGTCTGCATCAGCTCCGTCGGGGTGAGGGTTGCCAGGGCAGCCGGTCTNGGCGCCAGCCAGAGCCCCCGATCCGGATGCGCCGGGCAGGCGTCATGCGACCGATCGATGCCGAAGCGCCGGGCCAGCAGCGCCGGCCCCGCGGCCACCCGTTCGCCCTCCCCGGGCANGGCCACCGCACGCAGCAGCACGCCGTTGGCCCAGTCGGCCCGGTCCGTCACCACATTCACGCAGTGGTGGATGCCATAGCTCACATACACATAAAACCGCCCAGGCTCACCAAACAGGGTTTCGTTGCCGGGGCTGCGGCGGCGATGCCCGTGGCAGGCCGGCTCTGCCTGGGAATAGGCCTCCGTTTCCACGATCACGCCCCAAAGCAGCTCGCCAGCAGCCCGCCGTGTCACCAGCAGGCAGCCGATCAGCTCGGGGGCGACCACTTCGGCGGGGCGGGCGAAGAAGCCCGGCGGCAATGCACTCGGGCCAGCCGCGCCGTGAGAACCGAGACCCGTCACAATGGGGCTCACACCCTGCAGGCCGCAGCTGGTCATGGCTTCCTCCGGTTTCAACCTCGGCACCGTGCTGGTGTTCGGCAGCGGGCTCTTTGTGCTGGCCAGCCTGTTCTTCGGCACCAAGGGCGGCTACTACGACACCGACGACTACGACGGCAACGGCACGGCCCACTGAGGCTGGCCACTAGGGCTGGCTGAGCCGCTCCGCCTCCGGGCAGTCGTCGGCCGTGAGCAATTCCTCCCCGGGGGAGCGGCTCACGAAGGAGAGGCGGGTGCTGACCGCGCCGATCGAATCGAGCCGCACGCTCTCCTCCCAGCTGTGGGATTCGTCGTCGTCTTCGGCGTCGTAGCGCAGCGTCACCAGATCCCCCTCGATCTCCACCACCAGCGCCTCCTCGATCCAGCGCTGCTGGTCGCGCAGAAACACCCACACGGGGCGCTGCTCGGCACAGAACTGGTAGAGCTTGCGGTGCAGCATGGCCATCACCAGGCGATGCAGGCCTGCCAACCCTAGGCACACCCAGGCGGGTTGCCGCCGTTCACCATGACCCAAACCAGTTTCCCCGGCCCTGCCGGTTCCACCGCCGACATCCGCCTGCAGCTCCGCAGCTGGCCGGAGGTGGAGACCTATCTGGCCCGCTGCAAGGGGGTGATCGTGCCGCTGGGCTCCACCGAGCAGCACGGCCCCACCGGGGCGATCGGCACCGATGCCCTCACCGCGGAGGCGGTGGCTCTCGAGGTGGGCCGCCGCAGCGGCGTGCTCGTGACCCCCACCCAGGCCTTCGGCATGGCGGAGCACCACCTCGGCTTCGCCGGCACGATCAGCCTGCAGCCCAGCACCCTGCTGGCGCTGCTGCACGATCTGGTGCTGTCGCTGGCCGGGCACGGCTTCGAGCGGATCTTCGTGATCAACGGCCACGGCGGCAACATCGCCACCAGCAGGGCGGCCTTCGCCCAGGCCTACGGCACGGCCGCCAGCCGGGGACTGCCGGTGGCGCCGCAGCTGCGCTGTCGGCTGGCCAACTGGTTCATGCGCCCGAGGCGATGGCGCTGGCCCGGGAGCTCTATGGCGAGCGCGAAGGGCACCACGCCACCCCGAGCGAGATCGCGCTCACCCTGCACCTCGAGCCCAGCCTGGAGGACAAGCAGCGCCCCCTGCCCGAACCGGCCCCGGCCGGGCCGATCCACGGGCCGGAGGATTTCCGCCGCCGCCACCCCGATGGGCGCATGGGCTNCCGATCCCTTCCTGGCCCGGGCCGAACACGGCGCACGCTTTCTGGATGTGGCTGCCGGCAGCCTCTGCCGTGAGCTGGAGGCGTTTCTGGCTGAGCCGGCCTGAGCGGCTAGCGTCACCCCACAGATTCCGCCTGGTCCGGATGAGCCGCATCACAGCCGACGACGTGCGCAAGGTGGCCGAACTGGCCCGCCTCGCCCTGCCCGAGGACAAGATTGCGACCTACACCGGTCAGCTCGAGCGGATCCTCGACTACGTGGCGCACCTGGAAGCGGTGGACACCACCGGGGTGCCCCCCACCACCCGTGCCGTTGAGGTGGTGAATGTGACCCGCGACGATCGGGTGGAACCCACCCCGGTGCGCGAAGAGCTCCTGGATCTGGCACCCCAGCGGGAGGGAGACTTCTTCCGCGTGCCGAAGATCCTGGGCGACTAGGGACTGTTCAATGATCAGCGCACCGGCGACACGGCGGTGCGATGCAACAGCTCGAGCACCCGCCGGCGGGCATGGCGGGTGGGCATCAGAGCCGCCAGTGGGCGGAGCTTGCTGCGCCGCTTCCTGTGGCTGCGCACACCCAGCAGGATGTCATAGAGGAAATTCAGACCATCGCTGCGGGACTCGAACAATCCGAGCCGCTGGGGTGAACCCTTGGCATCGAGAATCGGCTTCACTGCGTGATAGGCAGGCCGGTATTCAAACCAGGGAATCGAAGGCCAGAGATGGTGAATGAGGTGATAGTTCTGGCCCATGATCAGCCAGTTCATCAGCCTGCCCGGATACACGCGGGCATTGTGCCAGCGGTTGCGTGACTGGAACGGACGATGGGGCAGGTAATCGAAGAACAGACCGAGGGTCACGCCCACCATCAGTGCCGGCGCGAACCAGCAGTTGAACACGAACGGCAGAAAGCCATATTTGGCTGCTGCGATCACGATGGCGGCGAAGATGCCGCGGGCGATGCCCCACTCCAGCAACTCATAGCGACGCCAGAGGCGCCGGCGGAAGAAGAACACCTCGTGATAGAAGAAGCGTGGTGCGATCAGCCACAGCGGCCCGAATGTGCTGACAATGTGATCCGGATCATGCTTCGGATCGTTGACGTGGGCGTGGTGCTGCAGGTGCACCCGTGTGAACACCGGGAAGCTGAAACCCAGCAGCAGGGCGGCGCCGTGGCCCATCACAGCGTTCCAGATGCGATTGGGGTGGGCGGCGTTGTGGCAGGCGTCGTGGATCACCGTGCCTTCCAGGTGCAGCGCCAGGAAGCCGGTGAAGAGCAGCAGCGGCAGGGGCCAGCCGCCCGCGAACCAGCCCCAGATGGTGAGAGCGGCCAGGCCGTAGCCCGCCAGAAACAGCCCCACCGTGGGATTCCAGGCGGCAGGAGGGTCCAGGAATTCACGCGGCACCGCGCTCACGGCGGCACGGCTGGCGGGCAGCGGGGAGGTCGTGGTGCGGAGCCCGGTGGGCAGCGACGGAGCTTGCGTCATCCCCAGGGGCGGCGCCAACCGAAATCGTTGCACCACCTTAAGGAGGTGTAGAGCCGGATCCGGAGCCGGGGGTGAGGCTGAGCGAATGTCCGATGCCCACCGGGGGACTTGAACCCCCACGACCGAAGCCACTGGACCCTAAAACCAGCGCGTCTACCAATTCCGCCAGGTGGGCAGCCCTGCGACTCTAGGCAGGACCCGGCGTGGGGTCTGGCCCCAGACGATGGGGATCTGCCCGGGCCGCCCAGAATGGATGTTCCTGCCACCTGGCCATGCTCGCCACCCTCGGCGGCTACCTGGCGCTGCTGCTGGGCCTCGCCATCCTGCTGCTGCCGCTGCTGGCCACCGAACTGAGCCGTCCCCGCGATGCGGTGTGGGGCGCGGTGGTGCTGCTGCTGGGCCTGGTGCTGGTGACCACGGCGGAGCGTCTCAGCGGCGCGCCGATGCTCGGTGTGCTCTGCGGCGGTCTGCTGATCNGGCCGCCTCGGGCTGGAGGTGGGCCAGGCCCGCTGGCGGCTGCTGAGCCCTGAGGAACAGCAGCGGCTCTGGTCGAAGGAGCGCTGGCAGACCAGCCTCAGCCAGACCGGTGCCGCCCTGGCCCGGCTCCTGGAGGAGGCCAGCCGCCTGCTGGCCGGGTTCCGCGGCTGGCTGGCGGAGCGACGCCAGGCCCGCAGCGGCACCGGCAAGCGCTGGGTGCGTCCGGAACCGGAGACCACCCCGGCGGCCGGCGGCACCGATCAGCCGCCAGCCGCGGTCACGGAGGTGAGCTCGTTCGTGGAGCTGGATGCCCTGATCGAGGCCTCCGAAGCGACATCCGGGTCGGAGGCCCCGGCCGAAGACGCCACGGCCGAGCCCACTGCCGCGGCCGAGCCAGCCGATGCCGATGGCGAGAGCGCCCCCGAAGACGACGGCAACCGGGCGGGATAATCGCCCCTTGCCGCCCCGGCACCGTGACCGCCAGCCCCGTGTCCGAGTCCGCGCCCCTCTCCTACAAGGACACCCTCAACCTTCTGCAGACGCCCTTCTCGATGCGGGCGAACGCCAAGGTGCGCGAACCGGAGATCCAGGCGTTCTGGGCCGAGCAGCGGATCTATGAACGCCTCAGCCGGGAGAACCCAGGCGAGCCGTTCACCCTGCACGACGGCCCCCCCTACGCCAACGGGGCGCTGCATGTGGGCCACGCCCTCAACAAGATCCTCAAGGACATCGTCAACAAGACAGCCCTGCTGCAGGGCAGACGGGCACGCTTCGTTCCGGGCTGGGACTGCCACGGCCTGCCGATCGAACTCAAGGTACTGCAGGGTCTGAGCAGCAGCGAACGGGCTGAGCTCACGCCGCTCGGGCTGCGCCGCAAGGCCCAGACCTATGCCCTCGCGCAGGTGGAGCTGCAGAAGACCGGGTTCCGCCGCTGGGGCATCTGGGCCGACTGGGATGCGCCCTACCTCACCCTGCAGAAGAGCTACGAAGCCGCCCAGATCCAGGTGTTCGGCGCCATGGTGCTCGCCGGCCACATCTACCGGGGCCTGAAGCCGGTGCACTGGAGCCCCAGCTCCCGCACCGCCCTGGCCGAGGCCGAGCTGGAGTATCCCGATGGCCACACCTCCCCCAGCATCTACGTGGCGTTCCCGGTGGTGGAGCTACCCCAGGCGCTGGCAGCCCGGCTCGGCGGCGACCTCCCCAACCTGGCCGTGGCGATCTGGACCACCACACCCTGGACCCTGCCGGGCAACCAGGCGGTGGCGGTGAATGGCGAGCTCGACTACGTGATCTGCCGCAGCGGTGAGCGCCATCTGGTGGTGGCCTCCGCTCTGCGCGAGAGCCTCGAGGCCAAGCTCGAACGCACCCTCGAGCCGCTGCTGACGGTGAAGGGAGCGGAGCTGGAGGGGATCGTGTACCGCCACCCGCTGCTGGAGCGCACCAGCCCCGTGGTGATCGGCGGTGACTACATCACCACCGAAACCGGCACCGGCCTGGTGCACACGGNCCCNGGGCACGGCGTCGACGACTTCAACACCGGCCGCAAGTACAACCTGCCGGTGCTCTGCCCGGTGGATGAGGCCNGCAATCTCACGGCCGAGGCGGGCCCCTTCGCCGGCACCAATGTGCTGAAGGACGCCAACCCTGCGATCCTCAGCGCCCTGGAGGCGACGGGCCTGCTGCTCAAGCAGGAGCGCTACGAGCACCGCTACCCCTACGACTGGCGCACCAAGAAACCCACGATCTTCCGTGCCACCGAGCAGTGGNNTTTGCTTCGGTGGAGGGGTTCCGCCAGACGGCCCTCGAAGCCATCGCCCAGGTGGAGTGGCTGCCGGCCAGCGGCCGCAACCGCATCGAAGCGATGGTGAGCGAGCGGGGCGACTGGTGCATCAGCCGCCAGCGCACCTGGGGCGTGCCGATTCCCGTGTTCTATCACCGCACTACCGGTGAGGTGCTGCTCAACCAGGCCACCCTCAGCCACATCCAGGCTCTGATCGCCGAGCACGGCGCCGATGTGTGGTGGGAGCGCGATGAGGCCGCCCTGCTGCCGCCGGCGTATGCCGACGAAGCGGCCCAGTGGCGCAAGGGCACCGACACGATGGACGTGTGGTTCGACTCCGGCTCCTCCTGGGCCGGCGTGCTGGGTGGGATCGCCGGCAGCGAGAGCCGTGCACCCGAACTCCACTACCCCGCCGATCTCTACCTCGAGGGCAGCGACCAGCACCGCGGCTGGTTCCAGAGCAGCCTGCTCACCTCGGTGGCCGTCAACGGCCACGCCCCCTACAAGCGGGTGCTCACGCACGGTTTCACCCTCGATGAGAAGGGCCGCAAGATGAGCAAATCGCTCGGCAACGTGGTCGATCCCGCGGTGCTGGTGGAAGGCGGCAGGAACGAAAAACAGGAGCCTGCCTACGGAGCCGATGTGCTGCGGCTGTGGGTGAGCTCGGTGGATTACTCCGCCGATGTGCCCCTGGGGCCGGGCATCGTGAAGCAGCTCGCCGACGTGTACCGCAAGGTGCGCAACACGGCCCGCTATCTGCTCGGCAACCTGCACGACTTCGACCCCGCCCAAGACTCGGTGCGCTGCGAACAGCTGCCGCTGCTGGATCAGTGGATGCTGCAGCGCAGCGCCGCCCTGATCGACGCGGTCACGGGAGAGTTCGAGCGCTTCGAGTTCTACCGCTTCTTCCAGGCGCTGCAGAACTTCTGCGTGGTGGACCTCTCCAACGTCTACCTCGACATCGCCAAGGACCGCCTCTATGTGAGCAGAGCCGATGACTTCCGCCGCCGCAGCTGCCAGACCGTGCTGGCCCTGGTGGTGGAGCGGCTGGCGGGCCTGATCGCGCCGGTGCTGTGCCACATGGCCGAGGACATCTGGCAGAACCTGCCCTACGCGGTGGCCGAGACCTCGGTGTTCGAGCGCGGCTGGCCCACCGCACCCGAGCAGTGGCGCCGTCCCGATCTGGAGACACCGATGGAGCGGATCCTGGCGCTGCGGGCCCTGGTGAACCGTCAGCTGGAGAGTTGCCGCTCAGGCGGACAGCTCGGCGCATCCCTGGAGGCCCAGGTTCAGCTGGAACTGGAGGAGGGCAGCGAGACCACCGCAGAAGCCCTGCGGTGGCTGGAGCAATCCCCCCACCCCAGCGTCGACAACCTGGCCGACTGGCTGCTGGTCTCGAGCGTGCAGCAGGGCGGCGAGCCCCCTGCTGCGATGCTGGCGGAAGCCAGCGAAGGGGGGCTCACCGTGCGGATCGCCAGGGCATCCGGAGCGAAGTGCGAGCGCTGCTGGCACTACGAAACCGATATCGGCCAGCACCCTGCCCATCCAAGCCTCTGCGGCCGCTGCGTGGCGGTGCTGTGCTGAACCCGTCAGCCAGCGCTGTTCCTCCCCTCGGGCGCAACACCTGGATGGGCTGGGCCACGGTCCTCTGGCTGTCGCTGGTCTGCAGCCTCGCCCTGTTTGGGGGACTGTTCACTCTGGCCCCGGTCGACAAGACCGAGGCCCTGCAGATCGGCATCGCCGAAACGATGCTGCGGCTGCAGGAGTGGGTGGTGCCGCAGTGGAATGGCCACCTGTATGCCGACAAACCGCCCCTGCCGTATTGGCTCGCCATGGTGGTCTGGCAGTGGTTCGGACTCACCCCCGAGCTGGCACGGCTGCCGGCGGCGATCTGCGCAACCCTGGGAGTGGCCGTCATCGCCTGGTTGCTGCAGCGGGTGGCCCGTCGTGAGCTGCCCGCTCGTGAGGCCTGGCTGCGGGCAGCCCTGGCCGGCACCCTGCTGGCCCTCAGCCCCGGCTGGATCGTTTTCGCCCACTCGGCCGTCCATGACATCTACCTGAGTGTCGCGATCACGCTGGCCCTGGCCGGCTATGCGATCGGGTTCTGCATGCCGGAGAGCCCTTTCAGACCCCGGCGGTGGGCCGCCTGGATCGGCTTCTGGTGCGGTGTCGGCTTTCTGAGCAAGGGGCTGCTCGGAATCGGTCTTCCCCTGCTGATCATCGGAGCGGATTGCTGTCTGCGAGGCGAGACCCGGCGGGTCATCCTCCGACCGCTGCCGCTGCTGCAGATGGGCACGGCCATGCTGGTGGTGATCAGCCCCTGGTTGGCAGGCCTGATCGCCGGCAGGCGCTGGGACTATCTGCAGGGATTCATCGGGTTCAGCAATCTGCAGCGGGCCACACAGGCCGTTGATGGCCATCACCAGCATCCGCTCTTCTACCTGCCGGTGCTGCTGGCCCTGCTGTGGCGTGGTGGC
>NZ_LFEK01000035.1 GCF_001039265.1 Synechococcus sp. GFB01
CCCCGAGGGCGAACGCGACCGGCCCGGCAGACAACCGGCGGCCAGGAGCCGCTCCAGCGCGACGGCATCGGAGCCGGAACCGAGCTGGTCGATCGCACCCTGAAGGGGCTCCAGCTGCCCATCCAGCGGCGCCGCCTCCCCCCAGCCCACCGCTCCATCGGCGCGCTCCAGCCGCAGCAGCCAGCCACGCCTTTCGCTGATCGCCCCCAGGGCCGTGATCAGGGAGCGGGGCAGGGCGAAGCTGAAGGGTCTCCAGCGCAGTCGCAGGCCATCGCCCAACAAGTCGGTCGGGGGCCGGCTCAGAGGCGCCACCTCCTCCACCTCAGCCCCACCAGTGGCCCAGGGCCAGGCCGGCAGCCAGGCCCAGGCCGTTGAGCGCCTGGAAGCGAAGGGCGAGAAACTTGCTGCCGCTGATCCGCTGCGGCTCGCGGTGGTGTCGCTGCAGCAGGGCGATCAGCTGGCGCGCCGGTGGCAGACCGACCGCTCCCAGCAGGGCCGGCAGCGGCCACTGACCCACCAGCACCGGTGCCCACTGGAGAGCGAGCGCTGCGGCCACGAACCAGGGCACCAGGCAGCCGCGGTGCCCGTGCCCAGGTGCACCACGGGGGAGCGTTTGCCGTTGGCGGCGTCCTCCCCGACCTGATGGAAGTGGGAGCAGAACAGCACCAGCGTGGTGGCCAGGGCCGGGCCGCTGCCGAGCTCCAGAGCCGTGCGCCAGGGCACCGCGCTGGCCCCGGCCGGCGCCAGCGCGAGCAGACCGGCGGAGGTGGCCAGCGGCCCGAAAGCCAGCCAGCAGAGCGGTTCGCCAAGACCCCGGTAACCGAGGCGGAAGGGCGGCCCCTGATACAGATAGCCCAGTCCGCAGCAGGCCAGCACCAGCCCCAGCACAGCGGCGGTGCTGCGCCAGGCCACCACGGCCATCAGAGCCAGGCCGACCACCAGGCAGGCGTTGGCCAGGGCCGCCACCGCCCCACGCCGGCCGGTGAGATTCACCACGGAGTGCGGCTTGCCGAGGGTGTCGACGCCGGTGTCGGCATCGAACACGTCGTTGGCCAGGTTCTCCCAGGCCAGCAGCAGCACCGCCGCCAGCAGAAACAGCAGCAACTGGTCGAGCCTCACCGGCTCCCCCCTCCCGAAGCGCCAGCCAGCCGCCAGCAGCACCGGCATCACCGCCACCGCATACATCGGCCACTTGATCGCCGCCTGCCACAGGCGCCGCCGTTCGGCGGCCGGGGCGGCGGCGGTGCCAGTGGCGTGAAGGCTTGCGACGACCTGGGGCTCGGAGGCAGGGGCCGGCACCGACGGACAGGCGGAGGCCCATACATTTGAGCAGCCGCTTCGGCCCGCCCCCGGTGCAGGCTCCACCCAGCGTCACAACCTGCTTCAGCGATCTGCTGACCGCGGCGACCGCAGGCTGCCGCCAGCTCGACGGGGAAGGCGTGCTCAGCCTGGTGCTGCCCCTGCCCGGTCGCGACCCGATGGCTCTGCTCAGCCATCTGGAGCAGGGCGAGCGCTTCCGCTTTCTCTGGGACAGCGCCCCCGGCCTTTGCCTGGCCGCCAGCGGCCGCACCAACAGCCTCGAGCTGAGCGGCCCGCGCCGCTTCGAGCTGGCCCAGCGCTTCAGCACCATCAGCCTGAGCCGCCTGGCCGCACCGCAGCCCTGTCCACCGCTGGCGCGCCGCGGGTGCTGCTGGCCTTCGCCTTCTTCGACAGTCCGCTGCAGGAGGGAGAGGGTGTTCCCGGGGTGCGGGCGGTGCTGCCCCGGTGGCAACTCAGCCGCCAGGGACGCCACTGCTGGCTGCGTCTGCAGCGCAATCTGGGGGGCGGGATCACGGCCCGCTCCCTGGCCGAGGAGCTCTGGGAGCAGGCCGAGCGGCTGGCCCGGCTGCCCGCCGATCCCAGTGCCGGCCAGGGCGATGCAGCCGGCCCCGCGATCGCCAGCAGCTCTGCCTGGCAGGCCGGCTACCGCTCGGTGGTGGAGCGCGGTCTGGAACTGGTGGAGGGCGGCGAGCTTCGCAAACTCGTGCTGGCCGTGCGGCAGCAGCTGCTGCTCGAGCGCCGGTTCGACCCTCTGCAGCTCCTGGCCCAGCTGCGCCAGCGCCAACCCGGCAGCTGCCGCTTTCTCTGGCAGCATGGCGATGGGCCGGCCCTCCTCGGGGCCTCGCCGGAGCGGCTGCTCACCATCCGCCAGGGTCAGCTGCGCAGCGATGCCCTGGCGGGCACCGCCCCGATCGGCCCGGCCGCCGAGCAGCTGACCCGCTCCGACAAGGATCGCCGCGAACACGAGCTGGTGGTGGAGGCGATCACCGCAGTGCTGCACCAGGCGGATCTGGTCCCGCGGCGACCGCGCCATCCGCGCCTCGCCCGCCACGGCCAGCTCGTGCATCTGCACACGCCGATCACCGCCGAGCTCGGCGACGTGCAACCCCTCACTCTGGCGGCCGCACTGCATCCAACACCGGCGGTCGCGGGGCTGCCGCGGCGGCGGGCCATGGCCGCCCTGCGCAGCCTGGAGCCGTTCGAGCGGGGGCATTACGCCGCCCCGATCGGCTGGATCGACAGCACCGGCGACACCGAACTGCGGGTGGCGATCCGCAGCGGCACCCTGCAGGGACGGCATCTGGAGCTCACCGCAGGGGCAGGTCTGGTGCCAGGGTCCGCCGTGGACCGCGAACTGCGTGAGGTGGAGTTGAAGCTGGGGGTACTCCAGCAACAACTCGAACTCCCCGCAGGGGCCGGGCGGCCATGACGACCGGCCGCCGCCTCAAGCCAGTCCATGCCTCCAGAACTCAGTGCCCTGCTTGAAGGAGCTCTGACCGACTCCGGACTGTTTGCCGGCGTGGCGCCGGAGCAGATCCTGGCCCTGGCACCCCGGCATGGCCGGCACGAGGAGGGTGCCGTGCTGTTTCGCCAGGGGGATCCGGGCGAGCACGCCTATCTGCTGCTGCGCGGCATCCTCGGGCTGCAGGCCGGCGACCAGAGCCTGGGGAACACCTACTTCCGCAAGGTGGTGCAAGGGGAACTGGTGGGGGAGTATGGCCCCCTGTGCGGCGAACCCCGCTCCGTCTCCGGAGTGGCCCTCACGGCGATCGACTACCTCCAGCTGGATCGCGACCAGCTGCTGGAGCTTCTGCGCCAGAACCCCTCGCTGCAGACCAGGTTCATCAGCAGCCTGGCGGAAGCCGCCTCGATCGGCCGCCAGCCGGGGCGGGTGGCCCTGGAAACCATCGTGATNCCACGACGCCAGCCCGGGCTCGCCGCTCACGGCGGCCGCCCGGGCACAGCTGCCCGACGACCTTCGGCGGCTCAGCGCCGAGCTCCCTGGTCTGGCGGACCTGATCGTCCACCCTGAGCGCGGCATGCGGGGTGAGGGCAACGGCGAAGNCGAGCTGCACGCCCATCTGGTGGAGATCAGCCGCAGCGGCCTATCCCAGGTGCTCTTCAACAGCGACCCGTCTGCGATCAGCCGCCGCAATCGGCTGCTGATCGATCGACTGCTGATCCTGAGCGACGGCCAGGCAAGGGACATCGACCTGCCGGAGGTGCTGGGGGATGACGCCCTGCTGGTGCGCCTGTGGCCAAGCCAGGCAGGCTGGCCGATCTCCCAGCCCTGGGCCACCGCCCATGCCTTTGCGCAGGTGCTCAACCTGCAACCGCTGCTGAGGCGCCATCGCGACCGGCTGGCACGGGCGGCGCTGCGCCGTCAGAACGTGCTTGTGCTGGGTGGGGGAGGCGCAAGGGGCTTCGCCCACATCGGAGCCCTGGCCGCCCTCGAGGACCTGGGCATCGATGACCTGGACATGGTCATGGGCGTGAGCTTCGGCTCGCTGGTGGCCTCCCTGGCCGCCTTCGAGCTGCCCTCGGCCGAGATCCTCGCCAACCTGGAGCNGGTGATCATCANGGCACGCCCCTACTCCCTCACGCTGCCGCGGGATTCCCTGTTCACGCTTCGGAACTCGCGGCTGGCACTGGAGCGTTTCTTCGGAACGGCCGGAATCCAGGACAGCTGGCTGCCGCTGCGCTGCTTCTCGGCCAACCTCTCCACCAACCGGCTGCACACCTGGAGCACCGGCTCGATCCCCACGGCCGTGATCGCGAGCATGTCGGTGCCGGGCATCTTCCCGCCGGTGATCGACGGCCAGGGGCAGCTGCATGTCGATGGAGGCATTCTCAGCAACCTCCCGGTGTCCGAGGCCCGCCGCACCACCGATGGTCGCGTGATGGCCATCTCCCTCGACCCCGATCCCGAGGCCGACGCCGTTGCCAGCCAAGGTGCAACCGGCGTCGCTGCGGCGACGGAGAGACCCTCGATCGGGCGCACGATCATCAACGCCCTCATGTGCGGATCCCATGCCGAGGGCCAGCGGCAGGAGCGTCAGGCCGATCTGATCGTGCGGCCGGCCATCGGCGGGATTCCCTTCCTCGAGTGGAAGCGCTACAGGGAGAGCTACGCGATGGGATACGACGCGGCCCACAGGGCCCTCGCCAGGGTGACTCCGGGGATCTCGGCGACAGATGACCCGCTGACGCACCTGAGCAACTGACCTAACGTCTGCTGAACGTCAAGCACGGTCGCGATGATCGTTGTCGACTCCCCGACTGGAGCCCAGTCCGTGAGCCGGGAGCAGCGGCGCGCCGATCGGCTGATGACCGAAGCGATCGAATCGCAGGTGCAGCCGCTCTTCCGCGTGAACTCCGCCCTGGGTTGGCTGCGGCTGCTGATCCTCCTGCTCCCCTCCCTCGCCTGTCTGTGGATGTACTGGCAGGAACCACGGCTTCTGGTGGCTCTGCCCTGGCTGCTGATGGCCACTGCGCTCTACTCCCTGGTGCTGATCAGCACCCACGACATCAGCCACGGCACCCTGCTCGACCAGGGGGACCTGGAGCAGGCGGTGGGCTGCGCTCTGAGCTGGCCGGTGGGTTGGCCATACCTCACCTACCGCAATCTGCACATGCTCCATCACCGCATGAACGGGATGGATCTGCGCGATCCGGAACGCCGGGAACCCACCAGCCAGGAAGCAGCCCGGGTCCATCCGCTGCGCCAGTGGCATTTCCGCCATCCCTTCTGGGGCAGCGCTGTGCTGATGGGCGGTGCCCAGCTGATCGGCTCGATGTTCTGGTTCGGCTGGAAACTGCGCAACGATCACTCCCGCCTGCTGGGCGGCATGCGCATCGATGCGATCGGCATCGTGCTGGTGCAGGTTCTGATGTTCGCCGTGGCCATCGGGCTCGGGGGCCTGCTGAAACTGCTGCTGATGCTCTTCGTGGTTGAGAGGATCGTGGGTGCGGTGATGCAGGTGCGCGGCATGATCGAACATCATGGCCTCTGGCAGCCGAACAGCACCTACGAACTCACCCAGCTCTACACCTCACGCAATATCGATGCTGGCCCGATTGTGAATTTCCTGATGGGCGGACTCCCGCACCATTCTCTCCACCACGCTTATCCATCGATTCCCTATCACAATCTTCCTGAGGCCTCACGCATCGCGTCCACAATCCTCAAGGAGCACGGCAAACCCCCTCTGCCGATGGTCTCGAGTTACGCGGCTGGCACAGCTCTGCTGTTCTGAGTCAAGCATCAGCCCTGGGCTGGTCGAATCTTGAGCGCATCTTGAACCACCACCAGCGCACACCCACCAGCAGATAGCGGGGGTCGCTGAGAAATTCAGGCGGTTTGCGCTCGATGGCATGACCAGCGAACTGCAGCGTCCATCCCAGCAGGAACAACCCCAGGGCGGCCGGGCCAAGATCACGGCTGAATCCGGCTCCCAACGCCATGGGAAGAGACAGCACAATCAGCGGGATGCCGACGAGGTGCAGGATCTGATTGAGCGGGTGCGTGTGACTGCGGCCGTAGGTCTCGATCCATTCACTCCAGGGCCGACCCGCCAGCATGGTTCCGCAACGGCACACCCAGGAGTTCATGCTAACGATGACGTGGGCCCCGGTCCTGCCCGACCTCGGCGACAGGCTCTGCGGTTTCAGGCCTGGGGCAGCCGCGCGATCACCTGATCCGCCAGCGGGATCCCTCCCAGGCGCTCCACCTCCCGGATGCCGGTGGGGCTGGTCACGTTGATCTCACTGAGGCGGCCGTCGATCACGTCGATTCCCACGAAGAACAGCCCTTCGGCCTGGAGCGACGGTGCCAGCTCCGCGCAGATGGACCGCTCGGCCGGCGTGAGCTCGGTGGCCTGGGGCTGGCCGCCGACCGCCAGGTTGCTGCGGAACTCGCCGCCGCTCNGCACCCGGTTCACCGCTCCCAGCGGTGCGCCATCCACCAGCAGGATGCGCTTGTCGCCATCGCGCACGCCCGGCAGATACGCCTGCGCCATCACCGGCAGGCTCTCCTGGGCCGTCACCAGCTCCAGCAGGGCCCGCAGGCCCGGCGTGCCGGCCGAGGCNAACACCACCCCCTGGCCGGCCCGGCCACCCAGGGGTTTGAGCACGACTTCGGCGTGCTCGGCGGTGNACGCCGCCAGCGGTTCCAGGCGGCTCGCCACCAGGGTGGGGGCCATCAGATGACTCCAGCGCAGCGAACTGAGCTTCTCGTTCCAGGCCCGCAGCGCCGCCGGCCTGTTGATCACGCGCACTCCCCGGCGCTCGCCCAGCTCCAGGAGGTGGGTGGCATAGAGGTAGGCCTCATCCACCGGCGGATCCTTGCGCATCCACACGTGGGCGAAGGCCTCCAGCGGCAGCCGCTGGGGCTCCCCCAGGTCGTACCAGGGGTCACAGGTCACCGTCATGGCGGTCACCCAGGCGCCATGGCCTCCGTTCCCACCTACCGGCTCCGGCTGCCGGCCGGGCCGCTCGGCCGCCGAGAGATCGGCCGGGCGGGCCACCCAGACAGGCCGGCCGGCTCGTTCGGCGGCCTGCATCAGGGCCACGCTGGAATCCTTGGCCGGATTGAGACGTTCGATCGGATCGATCACGAACAGCTGGGCGTCCTCACCCGGCACGGCGCTGGCCATCACTCAGGCCGCCAGCAGTGAATCGAGGCGTCCGGCGCGCTCGAGCGCATGGAGCTCATCGCAGCCGCCGATGNCCTGATCGTTGATGAAGATCTGGGGCAGCGAGCGGCGCCCTTCGGCCCGCCGGACCATCACGGCGCGGGCGGCCTCATCGCCATCGATGGCGTATTCGGTGTAGGCCACACCCTTGCGATCCAGCAGGCTCTTGGCGCGGATGCAGAAGGGGCAGAAGCGCCAGGTGTAGATCTCAACCGTTGCCGCCATCGGGGCCTCCACGCCAGTGGGCGGATCCTAGGCAGCGCGCGNCTGAGCACCGCTGGCGGAGATCAGCCCCCACGCCGGCCGTGCAGCCAGGCCCCCAGCAGCATCGCGGCGATCGCGATCAGGATCGGCCCGTTGCCCAGCCCCAGGCTGGCCACGGCGGCACCGGGACAGACCCCCGTCAACCCCCAGCCCAGGCCGAACAACACCGCCCCGGGGATCAGGCCCCTGTGGAAGGGCTTCACCTCGGTGGAGAGCGCCTCACCCAGCAGGGAGCTGGGGCGCAGGCGAGGCGCCAGCAGGAACACCGGCACCAGCATCGCCAGCGCCGCCGCCATCACCAGCAGCAGCCCCAGATCGCGCAGCTGCAGGAAAGCCAGCACCACCTCCGGCCGGGCCATGCCACTCAAGGCCAGGCCGAAACCGAACAGCACCCCGCCAGCGGCGGCCCAGAGCAGCCGGATCATGGCCGCACCCCGCTGTGCCAGAGCACCTGGGCCGTGGCGATCGCCACGGCCATGAACACCAGCACCGCCTGAAGCGAGGCCCGCGAGCCGGAGGCCAGGCCGATCAGGCCATGGCCGGAGGTGCAGCCGGAGGAGAGCCGGCTGCCGTAGCCCACCAGCACCCCACCGACCGCCAGCCGCCAGGGGGCCACGGCGGTGTGGAAAAAGCCCTGCTGGAAGGCGGCGAACAGCCAGGCGCCGGCCACCATGCCGAGGGCCATGGCGAGCCGCCAGTCGCGCGAGCCGCGTTCGGCCGTGAGCGGCGTGAAGTAGGTGAGCGTGGAGCTCAGGCAGGAGCTGGCGCCGGCCTTCACCCCCAGGGTGAGGTAGATCAGCGCCAGCCCCGCTCCCACCAGCAGACCGCCTTCGAGATAGCTGGCGATGCCGTTGGGGAAGAGGGAAGTCATCACCGCAAGCGGGGATCGAACCATTGTCGGACGCTGCGCTGGCCGCGCCACCGCTTCTCCCACAACTGTCATGCAGGGCGGCGTCCTTGAGTACGGTCAAGCCACGCCCACGCACACCGCCGTGACCGCCACCGCCGCCAGCGGCCCAGCCACCACGCCGCTCGATCTCACCGATTTCAAGCGCGACCTCTCCGAGCTCACCGACCGCCTGGGCCAAGCCCAGGACTGCCTTTGACGAAGCTGCCCTGAAAGCCCGGCAGCGGGATCTCGAGCAGCTGGCCTCCCAGCCCGACTTCTGGGACGACCAGAAGCAGGCCCAGGCCAAGATGCGCCAGCTCGATGAGGTGAAGGGCCAGCTCGAGCAACTGGCCCGCTGGCGCGGCCTCGTGGCCGACGCCGAGGCCACCGTGGAGCTCTACGAACTGGAGCCCGACGCCGACCTGCTCGAGGAAGCCAACAAGGGCCTGCAGACCCTGCGATCCGACCTCGACCGCTGGGAGCTGGAGCGCCTGCTCTCCGGCCCCTACGACAAGGAAGGTGCCGTGATCAGCATCAACGCCGGTGCCGGCGGCACCGACGCCCAGGACTGGGCGCTGATGCTGATGCGCATGTACACCCGCTGGGCGGAGGACCACGGCATGAAGGTGACCGTGGACGAACTCAGCGAAGGGGAAGAAGCCGGCATCAAGAGCTGCACGATCGAGATCGAGGGGCGCTACGCCTACGGCTATCTGCGCAATGAGAAGGGCACCCACCGCCTGGTGCGCATCAGCCCCTTCAACGCCAACGACAAGCGCCAGACCAGCTTCGCCGGCGTGGAGGTGATGCCGAAGATCGAGGAGGAGGTGAAGCTCGACATCCCCGAGAAGGATCTGGAGATCACCACCAGTCGTTCGGGCGGCGCCGGCGGCCAGAACGTCAACAAGGTGGAAACGGCCGTGCGCATCCTGCACATCCCCACCGGCCTGTTCGTGCGCTGCACCCAGGAGCGCTCCCAGCTCCAGAACAAGGAGAAGGCCATGGCCCTGCTGATGGCCAAGCTGCTGGTGATCGCCCAGGAGCAGCGCGCCGCCGAGATCGCCGACATCCGCGGCGACATCGTGGAGGCGGCCTGGGGCAACCAGATCCGCAACTACGTCTTCCACCCCTACCAGATGGTGAAAGACCTGCGCACCCAGCACGAAACCACCGACGTGCAGGGCGTGATGGACGGCGATCTCGATCCCTTCATCCAGAGCCTGCTGCATGCGGGCGTGGAGGTGGGCGGAGGCTCCGGCGATGACTGATCCTGCAGCGCCCCAGGCGAACCCCAGCTTCGTGAAGCTGGCGATGCGGAACATGGTGCGCAAGGGCCGTCAGAGCCTGCTGCATTTCGGCCTCACCGCGGTGGGCTTCCTGGCCTTCATCACCCTGGTCGNCTGGCTGGGCCGGCCCCAGCTGCCAGGCACCTGAGGTGGCTGGCGTCGCTCTCGATCTCGCCTTCTCGGCTGATCCGCAGCTGCAGGAGGCGCTGCGGGCTGACGCGGGCGCCTGGCTCGATCCACTGGCCGGTTTCGAGCTCTGGCAGGCGCTGCTGAGTGCCTGGCTCGGCGATCTGGCCCACGAGCTGGCGCCCGAGCTTCGCTCAGCGGCCTACAGCCTGGGGCTGAGCCTGGTCGATGACGTGGCCATCGCCGCCCTGAACAACGACTGGCGCGGCCAGTCCGGCCCAACCGACGTGCTGGCCTTCGCCGCCCGGGATGAGGGGCCGGAGCAGGCGCCGCCGATGCCTCTGCCCGATCCGGCGGAGCCCGAACCGCTGGAGCTCGGCGACATCGTGATCTCCGTGGAGACGGCCGCCCGCCAGGCGCCCGAGCACGGCAACGACCTGGAGGGGGAGCTGCGTTTTCTGGCCAGCCACGGCCTGCTGCATCTGCTCGGCTGGGACCATCACGACCAAGCCAGCCTGACTGCGATGCTGGCCAGACAGGAGGCGCTGCTGGCACGCTGCGCTGGCGGGAGGCCCGAACGGCGTTAGGGTGCCGCTCACGCCATGGTCAGCCCACTGCCCCACCGCGACACCAGCCTGGACGCCCAGCCGCTGGAGTTGGCCCCCCGCCAGGGCCGGAGCTCCGGGGCGCGCCGGCTGGGCGCCTGGGCCGTGGCCAACGACCTGCCCTCGAGCTTCCGCTATGCGGCCCAGGGGCTGGCCTACAGCTTTCTCAGCCAGCGCAACTTCCGCATCCATGTGGGCACGGGCAGCCTGGCCTTCGGCCTGGGGCTCTGGCTGGCGCTGCCACCGGCCCAGCTGGCCGTTCTGGTGCTCACCGTGGCGGCTGTGCTCGTGCTCGAGCTGATCAACACCGCCACCGAAGCGGTGGTGGATCTGGCGATCGGCCGCAAGTTCCATCCCCTCGCCCGCATCGCCAAGGACTGCGCCGCGGCCGCCGTGCTCGTGGCGGCCCTGGCCTCGCTGCTGATCGCGCTGCTGCTGCTGCTGCCCCCCCTGCTGGCCCGGCTCGGCCTTTGAATGGGGAGCACCAGGCCAGGCCCATGCTGCTCGTTCTCGACAACTACGACAGCTTCACCTTCAACCTGGTGCAATATCTCGGCGAGCTGGCCGGCGAACACCCGCTGGCCGCCGAGCTGAGGGTGGAGCGCAATGACGCCCTGACTCTCGAGCAGATCCGCAGTCTGGATCCCGCCGCGATCCTGATCTCCCCAGGTCCCGGCGACCCCGATCAATCGGGCGTGTGCCTCGAGGTGCTCCGTCCGGCAGCTCAGCCCCTCGGTTCCCACCCTCGGGGTGTGCCTCGGCCACCAGGCGATCGCCCAGGTCTTCGGCGGCCGGGTGGTGCGCGCCAGCGAACTGATGCACGGCAAGACCTCACCGGTGCTCCACGGCGGCCAGGGCGTCTTCGCCGGCCTGCCCAATCCGCTCACTGCCACGCGTTATCACAGCCTGATCGCGGAGCGTGAATCGCTGCCCGACTGCCTGGAGATCACCGCCTGGCTCGAAGACGGCACGATCATGGGCCTGCGCCACCGCGATCACCCCCATATCGAGGGGGTGCAGTTCCACCCCGAGAGCGTGCTCACCCAGAGCGGCCACCGGCTGCTGGCCAACTTCCTGCGCCAGGCCGGTCGCTGATCCACCGGCTGGGCTGGGTTAGCGTCGCGGCGTCCGCAGCCAGACCATGCGCCTGCCGTCCGTTCCTGGCCTGAATCCGATCACCCTGACCTCGATCGCCCTGAGCGGCAGCCTTCTGGGGAGCGGACCGGCCCTGGCCGGCAGCGGCGTGACGATCACCAGCTACGGCCACAGCGCCCTGCTCATCCAGGGGGCGGTGCCAGCGTGCTGGTGAACCCCTTCAAGGCCGTGGCCTGTGCCACCGGCCTGGCCGAGCCGCGCGTCAGCGCCAACGTGATCCTGGCCAGCAGCCGCCTCCTCGATGAGGGCGCGCCGGTGGCCAGCGGCAAGTTCCTGGTGGACCCCGGCTCCTACCGTGTGGCCGGTCTCAAGATCGACGGGATCGCCGCTCCCCACGACCGGGTGGGAGGCCGTCGCTTCGGTCAGTCCACTCTCTGGCGCTGGGAGCAGGGAGGCCTCAGCTTTGCCCATCTGGGTGGCACCGCCGCTCGCCTGAGCCCCTCCGACAAGGTGATGCTGGGCAGGCCCGACGTGCTGATCATCGGCGTGGGTGGCGGAGCCAAGGTCTACGACGGCAGCGAGGCCGCCGAGATCGTGCGCGAACTCCAGCCACGGGTCGTGATCCCCGTGCAATACACCAGTGGCAAGCCTCCCAGAGACTGCGACCAGGGCAGCGTCGAGCCGTTCCTGACAGCTCTTGGCGGGACCCCGGTGAAACGCACGGGCCGCACAGTCAGCCTTCCCGGCAAGCTCAGCGGGGGCCCGGTGGTTGAACTGATGCGGCTCAGGTTCTAGGGCCGAGGCCCTCGATGGCGGCGTAGACCCCCCAGAAGCGCCGCATCTGCTCGGTGGTGCCGATACTCACCCGCAACGAGCCATCGATCAGCGGCTTACCCGCCATGGAGCGCACCAGGATGCCGGCCTCGCGCAGGCGCCGCTCCACGACTCCGGCCGGGGGTTCGGGCCAGATCAGCAGGTAGTTGCCCCCGGCGGCGTGGTGCCGCACCGCGGCGGCCTGCAGCTGCTCCACCAGCCAACTGCGGGCCCGCTTCACCTCCGCCACGTAGGCATCGGTGTAGGGCTGATCAGCCAGGGCGGCATGGGCGGCGGTCACGGCGAAGCTGTTGATGTCGTAGGGGCCGGTCACGCGTCCGATGCGATCGATCACGGGTGCGGCCCCGATCGCAAAGCCCATCCGCAGCCCCGCCAGACCGGCAGTCTTGGCCAGCGAGCGCAGAACCACCAGGTTCGGCGTGGCGCTGAAGTCGGCCAGGGGCAGCACGCTGTCGCCGGTGAAGGCCTCATAGAGCTCATCCACCACCACCAGGGTGTGAGGAGCGGCCGCCGCCAGCTCCAGGATCGGCTCGGGGGCCAGGCGGGTGCCAGTGGGGTTGTTGGGGTTGCAGAGCAGCAGCAGGCGGGGATGGGGCTCATCCAGCAGCACATGGCGGATGGCCTCCAGCGGAAAGGCGAAATCCGGCCCCTCGTAGGCAATGGCCTCGATCGCCATGCCCTGCATGCGGGCACAGGGGGTGTAGTAGCCGAAGGTGGGGCTGGTGGTGAGCAACGTCTCACCGCGGTCGCCATAGGCGTGGAAGATGGCGTGGATCGCCGCATCCACCCCGTTGAACAGGCCGATCTGCCCGGGGTTGAGGGCATGGGCTAGCGACGGGGAGCCATCCGCCCGTGGAGCCGAGAGGTTGGCGATCACGGCCTCCCGCAGGCCGTCGTATTCGGGATAGATGGCGATGTGATCGGCCGGGATCGTGCGCAGCGCCTCGACCACCTTCGGGCTGGGACCGATGGTGTTCTCGTTGAAGTCGAGGCGCAGCAGTCCTCGCCGCCCCTCCAGCGGCGCGCTGTAGGCCTGGAGACTTTCCACCTCCTGCCGGGCCGGGGGAAATGGCTGCCCCATCACATCCGCTCCAGGGTCGGGATCCCCAGCAACCCCAGTCCGAGCTTGAGAGTGTCGGCGGTGAGGCGGCAGAGCGCAAGGCGAGAGGATCGGGCCGGCTCCGGGGCCTTCAGCACCGGCACCTGGTCATAGAAGCGGTTGAACACCTGGCTGAGCTCGAACAGGTAGCTGCACAGCCGGTTCGGCAACAGCTCCTCCTCCACCTCCATGATCACGGCATCGAGTCTGAGCAGCTCACGCACGAGGGCCCATTCCTGCGGTTCGGTGAACACCAGGCTGCCAGCCGTCGACGGCTCGCCGCCCTTGCGGGCGATGCCGGCGATGCGCACCACCGCATAGAGCAGATAGGGCGCCGTGTTGCCGCTGAGGGCCAGCATGCGGTCAAAGCTGAACTGATAGTTGGTGATCCGGTTGGTGCTGAGATCGGCGTACTTCACCGCCGCCAGGCCCACCGTGGTGGCCACATGGCTGATGAAGGCCTCGTCTTCGCTGCGGCCCTCCTCGGCCAGACGACGGCGCAGATCGGCCTCGGCCCGCTCCACCGCCTCATCGAGCAGATCGCGCAGCCGCACCGTGTCGCCGGAGCGGGTCTTGAGCTTCTTGCCGTCGTCGCCCTGAACCAGGCCGAACGGCACATGCTCGAGCCGCCCGCCCTCCGGCACCCATCCCGCCCGCCGCGCCACCTGGAACACGGCGGCGAAGTGGCTGGCCTGGCCCGCATCGGTCACGTAGATCACGCGGCGGGCCCCATCCCCTTCGGGCGCGGCAGCGAAGCGGTAGCGGATCGCCGCCAGGTCGGTGGTGGCGTAGTTGAAGCCACCATCGCTCTTCTGCACGATCAGCGGCAGGGGGTTGCCGTCCTTGCCGCTCACACCCTCCAGAAACACACAGCCGGCACCCGCGTCGATCACCAGCAATCCGGCGCGGCGCAGGTCGTCGACCACCGCCTGGAGGTAGGGGTTGTAGAAGGATTCGCCGCGCTCCTCCAGACGGATGTCGAGCCGGTCGTAGATCGTCTGGAATTCACGGCGACTCTGATCGCAGAGCAGAGCCCAGGCCTGCAGGGAGAGCGGATCGCCTGCCTGCAGCCGCACCACCTCCTCGCGGGAGGCGGCCTGAAACGCCTCATCCGCGTCGAAGCGCTGCTTGGCCTGCCGGTAGAAGGCCACCAGATCGCCGAGATCCACCGCGTCGGGGTGCTCGAGCGCCTCGGGTGCCACCTGCTTGAGGTGAGTGATCAGCATGCCGAACTGGGTGCCCCAGTCGCCCACGTGGTTGAGCCTCAGCACCGGGTGCCCCCGGAATTCGAGCACCCGGGCCAGGGAGTCGCCGATGATCGTGGAGCGAAGATGCCCCACGTGCATCTCCTTGGCGATGTTGGGGCTGGAGAAATCCACAATCACCGGCGGTGGTGCAGCCCCATCGGCTGTCGCCGCCGCTGGTGGCACCCCCAGGCGGGGATCGGCGAGCCTGGCCGCCACCTCGCTGATCAGCCGCTCGGGGCGGATCGTCAGGTTGATGAAGCCAGGTCCTGCGATCTGAGGGTCCAGACAGAGCTCAGCGAACTCAGGATCGGCGTGCAACTCGGCCAGGATCGCCTCTGCGATCCGTCGGGGGGGTTGGGCCAGGGGCCTCGCCAGTGGCAGGGCGCCGTTGGCCTGGAAGTCACCGAATTCGGGCTTGCTGGCCGGAGCCAGCTGCGGATCCAGGGGTCTGCCGGCGGCGGCCGCCTCATTCGCCGCCTCGGGGAAGGCCCGCTCCATCGCCGCGCGCAGCCGGGCTTCGAGGGTTAGTGCGAGGCGGAGCATGGGCGAGCGGTTTGCTTCACCATAGGATCCTGCACGGTACGCAGCCCTGATCAGGATATCCGCGACTCATTCTGGTGCATTGTGATGCGAACTCCCAGCCACAAGACCGGTCGATCAGCCGGGAATCAGAGCTGGCATCAAGCACTCATCTTCGATCAGAACGGCAAGGATGCCGCACCCAGATGAAGGACAGATCAGGACAACAGCAAACGCATCTAGAGGGCAATGAATCAGTCCAGATCCAGCACTGAGGCCTCCCCTTCCAGCCGCCTGGAAGGCGGCGGCAGCATCGACTACCCCTGGTGGGCGCTGACCTTCTGGCATGGAATGGGTCTGAAGACCTGGGCCGGTTTACTGATCGAGGGGCAGTTCAGGATCTCACCGAGCAAGCTTGGCGTCGCCGCAACGGCAACGATCTTCAGCTGCTTCAATTCCCTGGGGCGCCTGATCACAGACAGGAAATATGCACGACGAATGCAGCGATGCCAATTACCGGATGATCCGATATTCATCATCGGGCATTGGCGAAGCGGCACCACGTTCCTGCATGAGCTGATGATCCTTGACCCGCGATACTCAACCTCCAACACCTATCAATGCTTTGCGCCAGGCCATTTCATGACCACCCAAGGCTTTACGCGACGCTCCTATTCGAAGTGGCTGCTGCCAAGCCAGCGCCCTGGCGACAATGTGAAGGCAGGCTGGAAACAGCCCCAGGAAGATGAATTTGCACTCCTGAATCTCGGAGCCCCATCTCCCTATCGGCGGATTGCCTTTCCCCATCAGCACCCGTCAACCCCCCAGGCGCTCGATATCAGCAAGCTGAGCAGCCGGGAACGGCATCGGTGGCAACAGACTCTGAAACAATTCGTGCTACGCCTGCGGCTAAAGGATAAACGCCGGCTGATTCTTAAAAGTCCAACACATACAGCCAGAATCGCCGAGATTTTGAGCATCTTCCCGAAAGCTCAATTCATCCACATCACCCGTAATCCATACGTCGTCTTCCCATCAACACGAAGAATCTGGCAGGCTCTACATCAGACGCAGAGCCTGCAGAAGCGATTGCCAGCCAACCTTGACGACTACATCTTCGCCTGTTTCCAGGAGATGCATGAAGCCTTCTCCCGGGACCGCAAGCTGCTTGGGGAGTGTCAACTCCATGAGCTGCGCTACGAGGACCTGGTCAGGGACCCGGTGACGGCATTGCGTGACATCTACAGCAAGCTGGGGCTCGGCGACTTTTCAGCCATCGAAAAGGCCATTCAGGAACGACTCGATGAGATCAAGAACTACAGGACCAACTCCTATGCACTCCCCGATCAGCTGAAGACCGCGATCGCCAGGCGATGGCAGGATTTCTTCGTGACGTACTCCTACTCGATGGAGACCGGCGAGCCGATCGGATGAACGGCTCGACCGGACTCACAGCCAGTCAGCCTCGAAGCGCATGCTCAGATCGAGCCAGGCGGAACGGGTGATGGGGGCGCTGGTGGAGATCAGATCGATGCCGGTGGCGGCATAGGCCCGCAGCTGCTCCGGGTGCACCCCGGAGGCCTCCAGCACCAGGCCATGACCCGCCAGGGATCGCAGACGGGGCACCAGCTGGTTGAGCATCGCCGGACTGAATTCATCGAGCAGCACCGCATCGGCTCCGGCCCGCACCGCCGCCTCCGCTTCCGCGGGCGTTTCCGCCTCCACGATCAGCCTGGCCGTCCAGGGCGCCGCCGCCCGTACCGCCGCGATCGCCGCTCCAACTCCCCCGGGCCAGGCCCAGGCGAGGTGATTCTCCTTGAGCATGGCGGCGTCATCGAGACCGAGCCGGTGGTTGATGCCGCCGCCGCAACGCACGGCGTACTTCTCGAGCAGCCGCAGGCCCGGCGTGGTCTTGCGGGTGTCGGCCAGGCGCACGCCTGTGCCCTCGAGCGCCGCCACCAGCCGGGCGGTGGCCGTGGCGATGCCGCTCAGACGCATCGCCAGATTGAGAGCGGTGCGTTCACCGGCCACCAGCGCCGTCGCCGCGCCCTCCAGCTCCAGCAGCCGCTGACCGGCGCGCACCGGCTCGCCGTCGGCCACCAGCAACCGCACGGCCGCCGCCGGATCGAGCAGCTGAAACAGCGGCTGCACCAGCACACCGCCACAGAACACCCCCTCGTCCTTGGCGATCCAGTGAGCCCGGCCGCTGCGGCCCGCCAGGGCCGGGACGGTGAGGTCACCGCGGCCGAGATCTTCCGCCAGCCAGGCGCGCAACTGGGGCTCCAGATCGACGCCGAACGGCAGATGGGCTGCAGGCGATGGCGCGCTCATGGCCGAGGCGGATCGGGTTCTCCATGATTGCGGGCGGGTGGTTCGGCGCCATGGAATTCGCGCGGGTGGTGTTCTACGGCCGGCTTGGGCGGCAGGCCCTGGCGATGTTCGCGCTCGAGCCGCAGCGCTGGCGCGGTGCGCGGGTGCTCGACTGCCCTGGCGGACCCGGCTCCCTCTCGGCCCTGCTGCGGGCCGAGGGACTCGATGTGACCGCTGTGGACCCGCTCTATGCCTTGAACGAAGCGGAGCTGGAACGTCGGGCCCTGAGCGATCTGGAGGCCGCCATGGCCCAGCTGGCCGGCGACCCGGCGATCCGGCCCGACTTCGATCTGGCCGCCTGCCGTCAGGAGCATCTCGAGGCCCTGGAGACGTTCCTGGCCGATCGCCGCGCCCATCCGGAGCGCTACGTGGCCGCCAGCCTGCCGGCGCTCCCCTTCACCGATCGGAGCTTCGATCTGGTGCTGTGCGGCCACCTGCTGTTCAGCTATGCCCCCTGCTCAGCCGGGGGGCTGATGCGCGAACCAGGCCTGGACCTGGCCTGGCACCGCCGCGCCCTGGCCGAGTTGTTGCGACTCAGCCGCCGAGCCGTGCGGATCTACCCGGCTCACACGATGGAGCGCCAGGCCCGCCGCCATCCCTATGCCGAGGCATTGTTGGCCGAGCTGCCGGCAGGGTGGCAGGGCCGGTTCGCCGCCACCGCCTACGACCAGGGCCATGATGGGCTTACCGACGTGCTCGACCTGGAGCACACCTCGGCATGAGCGGCGGCCAAAGCCCATGAGCGTGCTTCCCGTGCTGCGCCTGGGTGATCCGCGGCTCCGCGAGCAGGCCGTTGCGGTGGAGGAGCATCAGTTCGCCAGCACCCAGCTGCGGCAGCTGATCCATGACCTGCGCGACACCATGGCCGCCCGCGACGGTGCGGGCCTGGCGGCACCGCAGATCGGCGTGCCGCTTCAGGTGGTGATCTTCGGCATCAGCTCCAATTCCCGTTACCCGGAGGCCCCTCCGATCCCTGAAACGGTGCTGATCAACCCGGTGATCCGGCCGATCGGCCAGGCCACCCAGCTGGGCTGGGAGGGATGCCTGAGCGTGCCGGGGCTGCGCGGTCAGGTGGAGCGCTGGCAGCGGATCGATCTGCAGTGGCGCGATCCCAGTGGTACGGCTCGGCGCCGGACCGTGACCGGTTTCGAAGCGCGGGTGGTGCAGCACGAGTGCGATCACCTCGACGGAGTGCTGTTCCCCGAACGGCTGGCTGACCGCCGCGCCTTCGGGTTCAGCGATGAACTGCGCGCCGCAGGGCTGCTCTGAAGGCAGTCGAGCGTCAGAGCCAGTAGCCGGGCGGCAGGCCGTTCGCCTCGGTATCGAGGGCGGGCCAGGCCCCTTCTCCCCCCAGGGCCGCGCCGATCAGCTGGAGCAGCCCCCGCTTCTGCTGCAGCTCCTGGCGAGCTGCCCACTCCGCTTCCGCCACTTCCGTTTCGGGCAGGTTGAGCGCCTCCACCAGGCGCCGGTAGGCACGCTTCTCGGCCGTGTTGAACCGGGAGGCATCCTCCGGGCCCTGGCTGCTGCAGGCCATCTGGAAGGCGAGCTTCACGGCCAGCTGCCGCTCGTCNGCATCGCCCAGCTGGCCCACCAGAACCTGGAGGTCCGGTCCCGGCACGGTGCCGGCCTCCAGCGCCTGCACGGCATCCGCCGCTGCATCGGCCTCAACCGGCAGGAGTCGGGCCACCAGCTTCTCCAGCAGCTGCCGCTCCTGCTCGGCGAACTCGCCATCCGCCATCGCCACCCAGCACACCAGGCGCAGCAGGGCCCGCTGCGGTTTGGTCAACCGGTCGATGGGGTGGCTGGCGAAGGTCATCGGGGGCAGAAGCCGGGAACCCCATTCTCAGGGCCTGTCCGTGCCGCGTCAGCCGCCCCGACGGCAGCGGATGGCGCACGATGAAGCGGAGCGCATCACATTGACATGGCCGACACTTCAGCCCGGAGCCAGCCCCGCTGGTGGGCACCGGGGGATCTCGATGGCTTTCTCGGCCTGGGGCTCGACAACCTGATCCAGATCCTGCTGATCGTGGCCCTCTGCCGAGGCGTGCTCGGCTACCCCGACAGCCTGGTGTTCGGCACGATCCTGCCGGCCACCGGCGTGAGCCTGGTGGTGGGCAACCTGGCCTATGCCCGCCAGGCCTTCGAGCTCGGGAAGCGGGAGGGCCGCGACGACCGCACGGCCCTGCCCTACGGCATCAACACCGTGAGCCTGTTCGCCTATGTGTTCCTGGTGATGCTGCCGGTGAAGCTGGCCGGCCTGGGACGGGGACTGGCCGAGGCCGATGCGGTGGNCCTCTCCTGGCAGGCCGGGCTGGTGGCCTNGCCTGGGGTCGGGCCTGATCGAGTCGGGCGGGGCCTTCCNTGGGGAGCGGGCTGCGGCGCTGGCTGCCGAGGGCCGCCCTGCTCTCCACCCTCGCCGGCATCGCCCTGGGCTACATCGCCCTGGGGTTCCTGCTGCGCACCTACGCCCAGCCGGTGGTGGGCCTGCCCGTGCTCGCGGTGATCCTGCTGGGCTACTACAGCCCGGAGCGCTGGGTGCTCCCGGCCGGCCTGGTGGCGGTGCTGCTCGGCATCCTCCTGGCCGGGGCCAGCGGCCTGATCGACCTCGATCCGGCCACCTGGCGCGCCAACGCCGGGGTGATCGGACTGCACGCGCCTCAGCTGGAACTGGCCGCGCTGTGGCAGGGCCGTGGCGAGCTGCTGCCCTGGCTCGGGGTGATCGTGCCGATGGGGCTGTTCAACGTGATCGGCTCGCTGCAGAACCTGGAGAGCGCCGCGGCCGCCGGTGACGTCTACCCGGTGCGCAGCTCTCTGCTGATCAACGGCGTCGGCACGCTGGCCGCCGCCGCCCTGGGGTCCTGCTTCCCCACCACCATCTACATCGGCCACCCGGGTTGGAAGGCGATGGGTGCCCGCATCGGCTACTCGTGGCTCAATGGGGTGGTGATGGCCCTGGCCTGCCTGCTGGGCCTGTTCGGCCTGGTGGGCCAGCTGGTGCCGATCGAAGCAGGCATGGCCATCGTGCTCTACATCGGCCTGGTGATCGCCGCCCAGGCCTTCCAGGCCACCCCCCCGCAGCACGCTCCGGCGGTGGCGCTGGGGATGCTGCCGGGGCTGGCCGGCTGGGGAGCGCTGATGCTCAAGGCCGGCCTGCGGGTCGGAGCTCCGGGCAACCCCGCCCAACCGTTCGGGCCGGCGCTGCTGGAGCCCCTCGCCCGGGCCGACGTCTGGGCGGCCGGGGCCTTCGCCCTGGAGCAGGGTCAGATCATCACGGCGATGCTCCTGGCCGGCTTGCTGGTGTATCTGATCGAGGCCCGACTGCTGGCCGCGGCCGCCTGCGCCGCCCTGGCCGCCCTGCTGTCCTGGTTCGGCGTGATCCACGCCTGGCAGTTCACCGGCGCTGACACGGTGCTGCGGCTGGGCTGGGGGGTGGGCCGCCCCTGGGCGATCGGGTACGGCATGGTGGCCGCGATCCTGCTGACGGCAGCCCTCGCCCGCAGACGCCCGCACGTGCGGTCCTGAGGCTACTTGCCGATGCAGAAGCGGGCGAAGACCCGGTCCAGCACCGCCTCGCTCACCTCCTCGCCGGTGATCTCCCCGAGGCTGCGGATGGCGGAGCGCAGATCGATGGTCCAGAAATCCCAGGGCAGCTGCTGCTCGGCCGCCGTCAGGGCCTCGCCCAGGCTGATCGCCGCAGCGGCCGCCAGGTCCCGCTGACGCAGATTCAGGGCCACCTCGAGCCCCTCGGCCGGCCCGGCGCCGCAACGCCGCAGCAGCTCAGCCACCAGCGCCTCGCGCCCTTCTCCGGTGAGGGCGCTGAAGCTCACATCAGCCGGCGCCCGGGCG
>NZ_LFEK01000036.1 GCF_001039265.1 Synechococcus sp. GFB01
GCAGCGAGGAGATGCTGGGCAGAACCCTGCTGAGTCTCCACAACATCACCCAGCTGATCCGCTTCAGCCTGGCCATGGCGCAGGCGATCCGAGAGGGCTGCTTTGCAGAGGATTTCGCTCCCTGGGAACCCGGCTCCGCGGCATCGCACACGTGGTAGCGTCCGCCTCACGATCAGCCGATTCCGGGATGGCCGCCTACGCCCTTCATACCCTGGCCCAGCTCCCCGAGGCCTATCAGGCCTTCGCACCGCTGATCGACATCCTGCCGATCATCCCCCTGTTCTTCCTGCTGCTCGCCTTCGTGTGGCAGGCGTCCGTGGGATTCCGCTGAGCTGTCGGCCTTTCTCCTCAGCGCTCCTTCATCACCGCGCAGGCGAAGGAGGGCAGGGCGAGCATCCGCCGCCAGCGGCTCGGCTCCTGCAGCAGGCGGTACAACCATTCGATCTGCAGGGCTCCCATCCAGGTGGGGGCCCTTTTCTTGACGCCTGCCCAGACATCGAAACTGCCTCCCACGCCCATCCAGAGGCCGCCGCGGCGGCCGGGCAGACGCTGGATCCAGGTCTCCTGGCGAGGCACCCCCAGAGCGACGAGCACCAGATCCGGAGAGGCCGCCAGGAGCTGCTGCCCCAGAGCCGGCCAGGAGTCGGGGCTCTGGTATCCATGGGCGCTGAACACCAGCTGGAGGCCAGGCAGCTCCTGGCGCAAGCGGGCGACGAGCTGATCCATCACCGCTGGTGAAGCCCCCACGAGTGCCACACGCCAGCCCTGGCTGGCGGCTTGAGCCAGCAGGGCCCAGGCCAGCTCGATCCCGGGGCTGCGACGCACCCGCAGACCCTGCCGGCCAAGAGCCCAGACCACGCCGGCACCATCGGGGATCACCAGCGCGGCTGAGGCGATCGCTGCCCCGAGGGCCGGGTCGCTTCGGGCCGCCATCGTCATTTCGGCGTTGAGGGTGACGATCTGGCCGCCGCCCCGCCGCCAGAGGGCCACGGCGGCCGCCAGCACATCCGGGCAGACATCCACCGGAACCCCCAGAACGCTGGCGCGCCGAGGTTCGGTTGCCGTTGCTGCCATGAGGGNTGCCGCCGCAGGGGAGAATCTATGGCTGCTCGGGTCAGGCGATGCTCTCCTCCGCGGCACGTGCGGCTTCAGGCCCCGAGACCCTCCCGAGCCCCGATGCCTGGGCCATCCTCCAGAGGATCGACCGGCAGATCGAGCGGNTGGTGATCGCCCGCCAGCATCCGATCAGCGGCCTGCTGCCGGCCAGCACGGCCCACACCGTGCACGGCAACTACGGCGACGCCTGGGTCCGCGACGGGGTGTACACGATTCAGTGCGTCTGGGGCCTGGCGATGGCCCATCGACGGTTGCGGGGAGAGAGCCGGCGGGTGTTCGAGCTGGAGCAGCGGGTGCTCCTGCTGATGCGCGGTCTGATGACCGCCATGCTCCGCCAGGCTCACAAGGTGGAGCGCTTCAAGCGCAGCCTCGATCGGCTGGACGCCATCCACGCCAAGTTCGACACATCCAGCGGTGAACCCGCAGTGCCCGACGATGGCTGGGGGCATCTCCAGCTCGACGCCACGGCGCTGTTCCTGCTCCAGCTGGCCCAGCTCGCCCGTGCGGGCCTGGTGGTGGTGCGGAGCCGCCATGAGGTCGACTTCGTTCAGAACCTGGTGTATTACGTGGCCCGGGCNTACCGGGTGGCCGACTACGGCATCTGGGAGCGGGGCGACAAGGGCAACCACGGCCTGCCGGAACGCAACGCCAGTTCGATCGGTCTGGTCAAGGCGGCCCTGGAGGCGCTCGAAGGCCTCGACCTCTTCGGCCCCCATGGCGATGGCAGCTGTTGCCTGGTCATCCCCCATGACGCGATCGTGCGCCTGCGGCGGGCTCTGCGGGCGCTGCTGCCCAGGGAATCGGCCAGCAAGGAGGTGGATGCCGCCTGCCTGGCGGTGATCGGCTACCCCGCCTGGGCGGTGGAGGATCCCCAGCTGGCCGGCCGCACCCGCACCAAGATCCGCACCGAGCTGGGCGGCCGCTACGGCTACAAGCGCTTCCGCCGCGACGGCCACCAGACCGTGCTTGAGGATCACACCCGCCTGCACTACGAGCGCGAGGAGCTGGCCCAGTTCGAGCACATCGAATGCGAATGGCCGCTCTTCTGGGCCTACGAGCTGATCACGGCCTGCTGCGAGGAACGCTGGCAGGAGGCCCGCCAGTGGCGTGAACGGCTCGCGGCCGTGAGCGTGGAGGTGGACGGCGAGGCGCTGCTGCCAGAGCTCTATGTGGTGCCGGAGGCGGCGATCGAGGCCGAACGCCGCCAGCCCGGCAGCCAGAACCGCATCGCCAACCCCAACGTGCCGCTGCTCTGGACCCAGAGCCTCACCTGGCTTGGCGATCTCCTGCTGCACGGCCTGATCAGCCCCGAGGATCTCGATCCCTCCGGTCGTCGGCACTGCCAGCAGCTCGGGGCCGACCAGGTGCTGGTCGCCNTGGTTCCAGCCCATGCGGGGATCGCCGCCCAGCTACGCGCAGCGGGATTACCCCTCGCCCTCGAGGAGGCCGCGACGGAGAGCGGCGTGCGCATCGCCAGTTCCCGTGAGCTGGCCCGGCGCATGGCGCGGGTGGGAGCGAACCCCCGGCTGGGCCTCAGCGGCCATCCCCCCGTCCGGATGGAAACCATGGCCACCGCCCGTCTGTATCGCTTCCGCTCCAGCGTCAACGAAGCTGGAAGCGGGGGGAGGAGCGCCTGGCCTTCCTGCCCACCGTGCTGGAGGAGGATACGTTCTACCTGGCGGATGACCCCGAGCAGCTGATCGACAGCGTGGCCACCGAACTGCGGCTGCTGCAGCGCCACTGGCGTGGCCCGGGAGCGCCGCTGCTGCTGATTCCGGTGAGTGAAGCGGCCTTCGGCAACGGCCCGGAGGCCTTCATCAGGTTCGGGCACGCCCTGAGCAGCGGCGTCATCGACGGCGTGGCGGTGCAGCTGGCGTGCCTGGGAGAGCTGATCGATCAGGCCAGCTGGGTGACACTGCCCGATCGGCCGGCGGGTCCTGAAGCGAACCCGGGCTCGATGCCGGCGACGCCCCTGCGGGCCTCCACCCCGCATCCACCGCTCAGCGCCGACGAGGAGCAGGAGCTCGAACGCGACGACCTGAGCATCGGCGAGCTGGCCGATCGCCTCTGGCTGAGCACCTCGTTGGAGGAGCAGGGCGAGGTGCTCGAGCAGCTGGTCCGTCGACTGGGGCCCGATGCGCGTCTGCACGGGCCGTCCTGCTCCGATGCCGCGGAGGGACAGCCTGTGCGGCTTCAGGATCTGCTGCAGGAGGTGTACCACCGTGCCCTGAGCAGCGGGAACTGGAGCGTGGTGCGGCGGGTGGCCGGTTCGATGGGTCTGGTGCACCCACAGCTGGAGGATGCCCTCACCGACCTGCTGGTGCGCCAGAAGCAGGTGGTGGTCGGCCGCAACTACACGAGCGACTCGCTGATCAGCGAACCCCAGGGCAGCGCCACGATCGCCGCCATGATCCGCCGCTTCAGCGGCGAGGATGGCCGTGAGTGGATGCTGCAGCAGGAACTGCTGTTGGCGCTCGATGGCCTGGTCCGCCATGAGCCCGACCTGCTCAGCGGCAGTCTCACCCTGCAGCTGGGCCAGCTGCTGCTGCTGCTCACCGGCGAGCTCGCGGGGGAGCGGGATCTCTCCTCGATCGATGCCTTCGAGCAGCTCTGCAGCCTGCCACCCCATGCCATCCGCCGCCGCCTCAAGCAGCTCCTCGCGGATGTGGACCACGCCCGTGCCGCGCTGCAACGCAAGGAACAGCTGCATGTGAGCGGGCGGGTGCGCTGGGACGTGCCCGATCCACTGGAGGAGCTGCCCTGTGGCGGCTGCTGGCTGCAGCATCGCCAGCGGCTCGGGGCCCTGGGTCGTGTGCCCNGCAACTTCTATGCCGGCATCTGGGATCTGCTGCACCACTGCCAGGNCATCGTGATCGGCGACAAGCTCGAGAAGCGCAACCGACTGAGGAGTGTGCCTCTGCTCAGTGAGAAGACCCCGGGGGAACGCAACTTTGCCACCCTGGTGGATCAGCTGCTCGGCAAGATCGAGGCCCCGGAATACCGCCAGCTCTGCACCGAGGCCCTGCTCACCCTGGTGGCCTTCGTGGGGGCCAACCCGCAGGTCTACCTCGACGACGACCTGGCCCTCGATGTGGTGATCGGCCATGCCGTGCGGGTGGGGTGGCAGCAGAGCCACCCGGCGATTCCGCCGGCCGACTACCCGGAGCACAAGGCTGCGGCCTGGGATCGCTTCTACCGCTCCTCTCCGGCAGCCTGTCGGCGCTGGCAGCTGGAAGCCCTGCGTCAGCTGACCGAGATCAGCTGATCCGCTGCTGATCCCCTGGGTCGGCTAGAGCGGCTGATCCAGGGTCATGCAGAGATTGGGCTGCTCGACGCACTGCTCGATCAGATCGGCCAGCTGCAGAGCCCGCGACGCCTGCAGTCCATCCACGGCGGGGATCTCCTGACCCCTCACGCAGCGGAGAAAGTGCTCGAGCTCGGCATACAGCGNCTCGATCGAGGTGGTGCTCACCTCCTCGATGAAGCCATCATTGCGGTACACCAGCTCGCCATGCTCGGCGCTGACAGATTCGTGGGAGCGGCGGTGGATACGCAGGTTGTGGTTGAGGAAATCGGTCTCCATCAGGCTGTTGCGGCAGTGGCAGTAGAGCCTGCGGATCTTGCGGTGGGCCATCTTGCTGGCCGTGAGGCTGGCCACCACCCCATTGGAGAAACCGAGCGTCGCATTGACGTAGTCGATCGGACCCTCGGCGCTGCGACCACCGGCCGCTGCCACCCGCACGACCGGTGAGGCTGCCAGCTCCAGAACCAGGTCGATGTCATGGATCATCAGATCCAGCACCACCGACACGTCGTTGGCGCGATCGGCATTGGGACTGTGACGCCGGGCCTCCAGCACCACCACCTCCTCGCCGGCGACCACCTTCAGCAGTTCGCGGAAGGCGGGATTGAAGCGCTCGATATGCCCCACCTGCAGCAACCGTACGGCGGACTCGGCGGCGCGGATCAGGTCGGCCGCCTCCTCCTGACTGGCGGCGATCGGTTTTTCGATCAGCACATGCACCCCGNCCTGCAGGCAGGCCAGACCCACCCGGTGATGCAGCAGCGTGGGCACGGCGATACACACCGCCTCCACCTCGCCGAGCATGGCGGTGTAATCGGGGAACCAGCGGCAGCCGAACTGCTCGGTGGCCAGGCGGCCGCGAGCCTCGTTTGGATCCGCCACACCCACCAGCAGGGCATCCTTGAGCAGGCTCAGCACGCGGGCGTGATGCCATCCCATGTTGCCGATGCCGATGACCCCCACGCGAACCGGGTTCATGGCCAGGCATCCATGGTCGTGCGCATTATCGATGATCAGGCCTCTGCAGAAGCACGCCGATCGATCCGCACGCGGTCGATGCGCGGGCCATCCATGGCCAGAACCTGGAATTGCCAGCCCTTCCAGCGCAGACCTTCACCGGGCGCAGGGATGTGCTGGAGCCGCTCGAGCAGGAATCCGGCCAGGGTGTGATGCCCTTCCGCCTCCGGCAGCTGCAGGCCGAGCTGACGATTGAGTTCGAAGATCTCCAGATCACCCGCCACCGACCAGGAGCCCTCCGCAAGCGGTTGCAGATCGGCGTCGGGCTCGAGGGGATTGTCATCCTCACCGACGATCTCGCTGGTGAGATCGGCCACGGTGACCAGCCCCTCGGTGCCACCGTGTTCATCCACCACCACCAGCAGAGGCTGGCCGCTGCGGATCAGGGGCAGCAGATCGGCCAGTGAGGTGCTCTCCTGCACCCGGGCCACCGGTGTGATGTAGGGAGCCAGCGGACTCTCCGGAGCGAGCAGGCCGCGGGCGATCGGATCGGCCAGGCGCCTGAGGTCGAGCAGCCCACGCACGTCGTCGAGCGACTGGCCGATCACGGGGAAGCGGGCATGGGCCGTGGCATGCACCTCCCGCATCAGAGCCGCGAAGGTGACATCGACCGGCAGGGTGACCATGCGCGAGCGGGGCACCATCACCTCCCTCACCTGGGTATCGCGCAGGGAGAACACGCCCTCGAGGATGTTGCGTTCATCGGGCATCAGCCCGGTGACACTGCCGGACTCGATCAGGGTTTCGAGCTCACCGGCCGACAGCACCGGCACCAGCTCATCCCAGTTGCGGGGCAGACCCAGGAGCCGCAACAGGCCAGTGCCCAGACGCTCGATCAGCGAGAGCAGGGGGGCCAGGGTGTGACTGAAGGATTCCAGCAGGGGGGCCAGCTGCAGGGCCGAGGCCTCGGGTCGATGGAGAACCCATGCCTTGGGGACAAGCCCTCCCAGCAGCGTGGCCAAAAGCACCAGCACCAGAAAAACGCCAGCATCCAGGCTGGCCTGCTGCCAGCCCAGGGTGGCGGCAAGCCGCTCGGCCAGGCCGCGGCCTGCCCAGCCCAGAGCCACCAGCGCCAGTGCTGAGCCCAACTGGGTCGCCACGAGCACACGACGGAGGCGGCACTGCAGACGGGCCACCGCCGCAGCGCCAGCAAGACCTCCGTCAGCCAGCTGCTGCACCCGACTGGGTCGGATTCCGATGAGGGCGAACTCCGCGGCGGCGAAGAAGGCCAGC
This sequence comes from Synechococcus sp. GFB01, assembly GCF_001039265.1. Taxonomy (GTDB): domain Bacteria; phylum Cyanobacteriota; class Cyanobacteriia; order PCC-6307; family Cyanobiaceae; genus NIES-981. The sequence goes on from NZ_LFEK01000036.1 coordinate 6,671, forward strand.
AGGGCCAGCAGAACTGCCAGGGCCGTCAATTGGATCACAGCGGGCCCGTCGGTGTCATGGGTCGCGGAGCAGGCGCGAAGCGATGGGGGTCGCGAGGATCGAACTCGCCTTCGGCGGATTATGAGTCCGCTGCATTCACCAGATTGCTAGACCCCCAGGCACCGGGGTTTACCACAGAGCGCGCACCGGCGGGTTCCAGCTGGCGCCGCCGTTCTGCCAGGGGCTCGGCCCACTGCAGCTGATTCCGAGGCTGGCGTTGAAGCAGTTGTTCACGTCGGCCGTGCGCCACGGCACCGGATCACTCTGGTCTTCCATCAGGCCGCGCACGGTGTTCTGCACGGCGGTGCCGTCCCACACGATCGTCTGATCGGGGAACCCGAGACCCATCCGCCGGTTCCCGTCGATGCCTCCCCTGGCGATCCCGAACAGATCCGTGATCTGGTTCCTGAGCGAAATCCCAGGAGCGAACGGGGACGTCCAGCTGTAGAGGCGCCGCTGCAACAGCTCCGGGGTGGTCTCGACAGCGGCGCAGCGGGTCACCTCCACCGGGCCGGAGGTCTCAAGAGCACCGCCCTCGCCGGAACCCGCAGGGGCTTCCAGTGTTGTGGTGCAGACCACAGGGCCCGCCAGGGCAGAGGCGGTCAGCAGAAAGGGTGCGAGGCAGGCGGCGGCAAGTGCCACCCCGGCAGAGAGAGGTGGGAGCGGAACTCCATGGCGCGCAGACAGCTTGAAGTCCATCGCTGCAGGAGGAGGGAAGATGGTCAGGATGCACGCAAACTAGGCAAGATTCGCCCGCCGCACCATCTTGGCCGTGATCACCCTGCCTGCCGATCCCGCCTCGATGCGGGCGAGGCTGCTCACACTGCTCTCCCAGCAGGCCTATCGGCACGGCCAGTTCACCCTGGCCTCGGGCCGCAGCAGCCACCACTACGTGAACTGCAAGCCGGTGAGCCTCAGCGGCGAGGGACTGGCCCTGCTCGGCTCCCAGATGCTGCAGTTGGTGGAGGCGGAAGCCGCGGCCGTCGCAGGCCTCACCCTCGGGGCCGATCCACTGGTCAGCGCCGTGGCGATGCGGGCGGCGCTCGAGGGCCGAGCGCTCGATGCCCTGATCGTGCGTAAGGAGGCCAAGGGGCATGGGACCGGCGCCTGGCTGGAGGGTCCCCTGCCCGCGGCCGGGAGCACCGTCACCGTTCTGGAGGATGTGGTGACCAGCGGCGGCTCCTCCCTCAAGGCCGTCAACCAGCTTCGGCAGGCCGGCTACGTGGTGAACCGGGTGGTGGCGATCGTGGATCGTCAGGAGGGGGGGCAGGAGGCGATGCGCGCCGCCGGCCTCGATCTGCGCAGTCTCTTCCTGCTGGAGGAGGTCGCCGGCTTCAGTGCTGCAGCGGCAACCCCGGCAGGTGCGCAGGCATGACCAGCCCCTGGAGCTGGCGTCCCGACAACCCGGCCTGCGCCCGCCAGGCTGTGGGTCTGATCCGGCTCGAGGGCGAGGACAGCCGCCGTTTCCTGCATGGCCAGACCAGCGCCGCCATCGAACTGGCCTGCCCGGGTCAGTGGATCCAGACCTGCTGCATCAGCCCCACGGCCAGGCTGCGCTCCCTGGCNGACGTGCTGGTGGATGCCACGGGAGCCTGGCTGGCNGTGACCGCTGGCGACGCTCAGCAGGTGCGTGAGGCGCTCGATCGGGTGCTGTTCCCCGCCGACCGGGTGCAGCTCGGCCCCGTGCAGCCCGCCTGGCTGCTGACCGCGGTGGCCGGCAGGGGGGAAACCCTGCCCGCGTCGATGGCCGGCAGCTGGGAGCCCCTGCCGGAGGACCAGGGCTGGCAGCTGGGCAGTGGTCCCCTCGGCATGGCCCTGCTGCTGCGGGCGGCTGACCCTGGGCCATCCGGCCGGCAGCCCGGAGCGTGGAGCGAGCGCACCCCGCTCAGCAGCCCGGAACAGGAGCGCTGGCGCATCCAGCTGGGGCTTCCGGCCACACCCGGCGAGCTCAACGAGGATCACAACCCCTTCGAGCTGGGGCTCGCCGCGCGTGTGAGTCTGAGCAAGGGCTGCTACGTGGGCCAGGAGACCCTGGCCCGGCTCGCCACCTACGACGGCGTGAAACAGCAGCTGCGCCGCTGGCACTGGTCCCGCTCGGCTGGGCAGGCGCCGCCGCTGGCGGGCCAGGAGCTGGGTCTGGCCCCGGAGCACGGCTCCGGAGGTCAGGGGCCCATGCCGGAGCGGCTGGGGAGGATCAGTTCAGTGCTGGAGCTGGAGAATGGCGATCGGATCGGCCTGGCGCTGGTGCGCCGCCAGGCTCTCGGGCTGACGCAACTCCGGGCGGGCGAAGGCCCCCGTTCCGCCACCATCACGCTCTCGAAGCCGGAACTGTTCAGGGAGCCTCCGCTGACCGGCCACGGTCAGGGCTCCTGATCCAGCAGCCAGCGCGCCACCGCCCAGGTGGCCAGATTGTCGTCGCGGTTGTAGGTGAAGATGCGCCGCAACCGCGACACGCCGCCGTCGCGGCGCCACTGGCGCCACCACAGCAGGCAGCGGGCCCCATCCACCCCCGGCTGACTCCAGCGGAACCCCAGCCAGCCGGCGACGGCCTTGAGGCCATAGCTGTTCACAGGCAGTCGCCAGTGGGCCCGCAGGCGGGCATGGACATCCACCAGTCGGGCTTTCAGCTGCTGCAGCTCGCTCTCCGTCGCCCCCTGGCGGCGGGCCAGGCGCAGCAGGGCGATCGCCTCGGTTTCGCCGTAGTGGAGCAGGGGCCAGGCGGGATAGCGACCCAGCAGCCGGCTGAGCCGTGACCAGAGGCGCGCCTGGCCATGTTCCTGCATGGCCAACAGCGGCTGGTAGCGCCAGCCGGCGTCCGGCCGGCGCGGCCAGGGCCCGTCGGGATGGCCCGACGGCAACCCCGGCAGCATCACGAAGCCGTGCAGGAAGTCGTCGCGGGCATCGGGATCCGATTCGATGTCGTAGAGCAGCAGGCCGGGTGCCGTGGCCAGCTCCGGCAGCGGGCCGTCGCCAGCGGCAGGCCCGAGGCGCTCGGGCCTGCCGCTGGCCTGCACACGGGCCTGGGCCACCAGCTCAGCCGCGATGTCGCGATGCTGGTCGCCATGCACGGCCAGGGCCTCGGCCAGCCGCTCCGGATCGGTGGCCGCCAGCTGGGGCAGACTGGCGATCCCCTGCTCAAGCAGCAGTTCGCGGCGCTTGCCGCCGATGCCGCTCACCTCACTGAGATGCCCCTGCTGGGCAGCCTCCCGATCGCAGAGGCCCCGCCAGCCGCAGAGCACGCATTTGCGGCGATCGGCCACCAGGGGGAGGGGGTCCCGGCGCTCCAGATCGCTCGCCAGCCGCGACAGCGCCTCATCGAGCTGGCCCTGCAGTCCGTGGGAGAGGGTGAGGCGCTCGCGCTGCAAGCCCCGCCCAGCCCCCGCCACCACCAGGGCGTGGGGCACCGGCGCCCGCTGGCGCTCCGCCAGCACCGGCCCACAGGGCCAGCACGAGCCGGTGCTCGCGGGTGAGATTGCGGCCCTGGCGCCCCAGCACCGGGCGGTAGGCGTGATCGCCCCAGGCGCTCGCTCCCGCCACCCGCTCCAGCAGCGCAGGGTGGGCCTCCAGCGGGAGGTCATCGGGGCCCTTGCCGCGCAGCCGCAGCCCCACCACGCCGGCCGCACCTTCCGCGCAGGCGACCTCGCCGTGAGCGGGCCGCTCGGGCAGCAGGCTCTGGAAACTGGCCAGCTGATCGCTGAGCGCCAGGGCGCGGTGGGCGGTCCAGAGCCGCTGGTCAGGCTCCCCGTGGCGATCGAGCCAGGCCCGGCGTCGGCAGCGCAGCCAGCTGCGCAGCAGCCGGTCGGTGATCACCTCCTGCACCATGGCGCCACGCTAGGGCTGGCCTGCCACCCTGCCGGAGCAGAATCGTGGGCCCGGCCCGCAAGACTCCCCGATGGCCTCTGCCCCCCTGCCCCTGGAGGCAGCCCCGATCGCCTTCGGCACCGATGGCTGGCGCGGCATCCTTGGCGTGGATATCACGGTGGAACGGCTGCTGCCGGTGGCCGCCGCCGCGGCTGCCGAGCTGGCCTATTCAGCCCCACCCGCACTGGAGAGCCGCGAGGTGGTGATCGGCTACGACCGTCGCTTCCTGGCTCCGGAGCTGGCCGAGGCGATCTGCAGCGCCGTGCGGGGTGTGGATCTGGAGCCCCTGCTGGCCGATTCCCCCACGCCCACCCCCGCCTCCAGTTGGGCCGTGGTGGAGCGCCGCGCCCTGGGGGCCCTGGTGATCACCGCCAGCCACAACCCACCCGAATGGCTGGGCCTGAAGATCAAGGGCCCCTTCGGCGGCTCGGTGGAGGGCGACTTCACCCAGCGGGTGGAGCAGCGGCTGGCGGCAGGCGGCATCAGCGTGCCGATCCCGCCAGCGCCGGGGGCGAGCCTCGATTCGATGCCCAGGGGGCCTACGTGAGCGGTCTGCGGGGCAAGGTGGACACGACCGCCCTGGCCGACGGCCTGGAGCGACTCGGACTCACGGTGATCGTGGATCCGATGCACGGTTCGGCCGCCGGGGTGCTGCCCGCCCTGCTGGGGCAGGAGGCGGTGGCCAGCGGCGCCATCCGTGAGATCCGCGCCGAGCGTGACCCCCTGTTCGGCGGCAACCCGCCCGAACCTCTGGCCCCCTACCTGGCCGAGCTGATCGCCGCGGTGCAGACCAGCACCGCCGCCGGCCGGCCGGCGATGGGGATCGTGTTCGACGGCGACGGCGACCGCATCGCCGCCATCGACGAACGCGGCCGCTTCTGCAGCACCCAGCTGCTGATGCCGCTGTTCATCGACCACCTGGCCCGGGCCCGCCGGCTGCCCGGCGCGGTGATCAAGACCGTGAGCGGCTCCGACCTGATGCAGCTCGTGGCCGAGAGCCTGGGGCGGCCGGTGCTGGAGAAGCCCGTGGGCTTCAAGTACATCGCCGCCGAGATGCTGGCCGGCGAGGTGCTGGTGGGCGGCGAGGAATCGGGCGGGGTGGGCTTCGGCATGCACCTGCCCGAGCGCGATGCCCCGTTTGCGGCGCTGCTGCTGATCGAGGCCCTGGTGGAGGGGGCGTGCCCCTGGGCGAGCGCCTCGATGCCCTGCAGCAGGCCCACGGCGGCGCCGCCAGCTACGACCGGCTCGACCTGCGCCTGCCCGACATGGCCGCCCGCCGCCGGCTGGAGGCGCGCCTGACCGAATCGCCCCCCGCCGAGGTGGCCGGGGCGCCGGTGCAGGAGCTGATCACCACCGACGGCGTGAAACTTCGGCTGGGGCCGAGCCACTGGCTGATGCTGCGCTTCTCGGGCACCGAGCCGCTGCTGCGGCTCTACTGCGAGGCCCCCAGCGGCGAGCGGGTGGATGCGGTGCTGGCGTGGGCACGCCAGTTCGCCGAAACCATCTGAGCCACCGTCGCCATGGCCGCCCACGCTGCTCCCACGGTGCTGGTGATCGCCAGCGGCAATGCCGGCAAGGTGCGCGAGTTCGCCCAGCTGCTGAGCGGCCTGGGTGTGGAGATCCGTGCCCAGCCGGAGGGGCTGGAGGTCGAGGAGACCGGAAGCAGCTTCGCCGAGAACGCCCGGCTCAAGGCCGAGGCCGTGGCCCGCGCCACCGGCTGCTGGGCTCTGGCCGACGACTCCGGCCTGAGCGTGGCGGCCCTGGGTGGTGCCCCAGGGGTGCACTCGGCCCGCTATGCCGACAGCGATGCCGCCCGCATCGAGCGGCTGCTGCGGGAACTCGAGGCGACCAGCGCGACGGCGATCAGCCATGGGGAGGACGCCGACCGCCGTGCCGCTTTCACGGCTGCGCTGGCCGTGGCCGATCCCTCAGGAACCGTGCGGCTGGAGGTGGAGGGGGCCTGCGAAGGTGTGATCCTGGACACCCCACGCGGGCAGGGGGGGTTCGGCTATGACCCTGTGTTCCTCGTGCCCAGCACAGGCCTGACCTATGCCGAGATGGACAAGGCCCTCAAGGGCCGTATCAGTCACCGGGGACGAGCCTTCCAGGCCCTCGAGGGCCGATTGCGGGCATTGCTCGCCTCCTGAGATCCGGGAGGCTCCGAGCGCTCAGGGCGCAGCCACCCAGCTCCCGTGGAGACCATGGGGCACCGCGAGGGGCAGTTCCAGCACCGCCTGCTCGCGCAGATCCGCGGCGTCGAGGATCACCAGATCGCTGGCGCGGCGGGCACCGTTCCAGACCAGGCAGAGCACCCAGCCGTCGTCCTCACCGGCCGCACCCGGCCGCGGCACCATCAGCGGCTCACTCACGAAGCCGCGCGGCGCGGCACTCCAGATCCGCCGCTCGCCGCTGACCAGATCCAGCTTCTTGATCGCCTGGAGCGGGTCATTGCCCGTTTCACGCTCCGCCACCGCCATCCAGGCGTAGCGGGAGGGAAGACCTTCACGGGATGGATTCACCATCGCGAACTCGCAGCAGCGCTCGCTCAGCCGCATGGTGCTGACCTCCCCACCGGCCAGATCGATCCGGCACCGCTCCAGCAGACCCTCCGGGATCAGATCGAAGTTGACGGCGCGAAAATCCTGGTCGGGGCCGATCGAAGGAAAATCGCTGTAGTAGATGCTCTCCACCACCACCGCATCGCCGTCCTCCCAGGCATTGAGGTGGTGGAACACGAAGCCGTCCGGAGCATCCAGCACGCGCGGCGAGCTGCCCGCGAAGGCACCGGAATCGCGGGGGATCAGCCAGAACTTCGCCCGGCCGCCGGGCTGCGAGCGCAGACATTGGCCGGCACCTTTGCGCCCCAGCACAAAGGGCAGGGGATTGAAGGCCACGGCGTTCTGCAGAAACACCGCCCAGTTGGGGGTGATGGCGAAGTCGTGCAGGAAGGCGAAGCCGGTGAAGCTGTCCCGCCGGTCGCTGAGCAGGCGGCCGGCCTCGGGGCCCTCGGTGGCGAACTCCATCAGCCGGATCGTGCTGCGCGGCCCGGTCCGGACCCCGAAGGTCACCATGGCGGGGGCACCATGATGACCGGGGTCGAAACGCGGATGGGCGCTGAACGCCTCGCCGGGCTGCAACAGACCGTTCAAGCGCGTGAGGCCGCGCGTTTCGAGGGTCTCGGGGTCGAGGGCATGGGGCTCAGCCGCCTCCCACAGGGCCAGCAGCTGATCACCCAGCCGCACCACATGGGTGTTGGCGATGTTCTTGAGACGCAGATCGAAGGCATTGGCCAGGGGCCCGCCGGGCTTCCGGGTGCCGAACACGCCGCGATAGAGGAACCGGCCCGCCGCTTCCTCCGCCAGCCAGCCCTGCGTGCGAACGAAGCGATTACGCAGCCGGGCCCTGCCTGCGGAGAATCGCACCGCCGTGATCATCCCATCGCCATCGAAGGGATGATGCACCCAGTGACCGGCCCGCTCCAGCCGGCCGGGACCGTTGCGGTAGAGGGTGCCCTCCAGCTCCGCGGGTATGGCACCGCGCGCNGGCTCGAGCGGCACGTCGCTCAGTTCCTCCTCGACGTTGCGAAAGGCGCTGGACCAGTCGGCAGCGTCGTAGGCGGCACGGCCTGCGGGGCTGGGAGCACAGGTCATGCCGGAGCCGCGCTGGCGAACTGGGTCGAAAATAGGGCTGCGTAGCGGCCGCCGCGAGCCAGCAGCTGGGCGTGGGTGCCCGACTCCACCAGCCTGCCGCCCTGGATCACGCAGATCCTGTCGGCATGGACGATGGTGGAGAGCCGGTGCGCCACCACCAGGGTGGTGCGGTGCTGCATCAACCGATCCAGCGCTTCCTGCACGACCTGCTCGGAGGCCGAATCCAGGGCCGAGGTGGCCTCGTCGAGGAACAGGATCGGGGCGTTCTTGATCAGCGCCCGTGCGATGGCGATGCGCTGCCGTTGCCCGCCGGAGAGCATGGTGCCGTTCTCGCCGATCGGGGTGTCGTAACCCTGCGGCAGCTGCACGATGAAGTCGTGAGCATTGGCCGCCCTGGCGGCCGCCTCGATCGTTTCGGGCGACGCCTCGGCGTGGCCATAGGCGATGTTGCTGGCCACGGTGTCGTTGAACAGAAACGTGTTCTGATCGACCACCGAGATCAGCTCCCGCAGATTGGCCTGGGCCACCTGGCGCAGATCGATGCCGTCGATGGTGAGGCGGCCCTGCTGGGGATCATGGAAGCGGCAGAAGAGATCGATGATCGTGCTCTTGCCGCCGCCGCTGGGGCCCACCAGGGCCACGGTGCTGCCGCAGGGAACCTCCAGGTCGAGGCCCTGGATCACGGGCTCCTGGTCGTAGGCGAAGCTCACCGCCTCGGCCCTGAGGGCCTCATGGAACCCATCGAGGCGAAGCGGGCGGGGGGGATCGATCGGATCGACAGGAATGTCGAGGATGGCGAACAGCTCCTCCGCCGCAGAGAGGCCCTGCTGGAGGGTGGCGTTGGCCTTGGCGATGCCCTTGAACGGGGCATAGCAGAGGTAGAGGGAGGTGAGGAAAGCCAGGAAACTGCCGGTGGTGCGGCTCCCGGCCATCACCGTTTCGCCCCCGTACACGAGCACCGCACTGAGGCCCACGGCACCGAGCACTTCCATCAGCGGCTGATTGATCAGCTTGGCCCGCGTGGTGCGCAGCGCCGCGGCCAGCACCGAGCGATTCTCCTTCTGGAAGCGATCCAGTTCGTAGGCCTGCATGCCGAAGATCCGCACCACCCGGGAACCCACCAGCGCCTCCTGCAGAAAGGCAGCCAACTGGGCCAGACGGGTCTGACCCTTGCGGGAATGGCGACGCACCTTCTTCGAGGAGCGGAGCACCGGAAAAACCCCGAGCGGGAAGACGATGAAGGCGATCAGCGACAGCAGCCAGTCCTGGTAGAAGGCCACGATCACCAGCACCAGAAGCGTCAGGCCGTCCTTCACCATCGAGGAGAGACCGTCAACCAGCCCCGACTTCACCAGATTCACATCGCTCAGCACCCGCGACACCAGCACGGTGGAGGGGTGACGATCCACATAGGCCTGGGGAAGCTCGAGCACCTTGGCCGCCATGTCGGTACGCAGATCCGCCGTGATCCGCTGGCCCACCGATTCGGTGAGGTAAGAGCCCAGGAATTGGGACACGCCCCGCAGGCGATCACCCCCACGATCGCGGCCGGGGCCAGGTAGAGGCTGCCCCTGTCCCTGGAGGGCAGGATGTCGTCGAAGAGAAAGCGGATCACCAACGGCACAAAGCCGGTGGAGGCGCTGTACAGCACGTTGAGCAGCAGCGCCAGGCTGAACAGGGGCCACAGATAGCGCCTCCCGTAGGCGATGAAGCGCGGCATCAACGGCTTGGTCATGGCAGCAGCTCGAGCATCAGGTCTGCCGCGCGGCCTGAGGCACCCGCTGTTCCCATTCTCGAGCGCAGTTCGGCCACCAGCTGCCGGTTCTGGTCGGAGCGGGACGTCAGGTCGCACACCGCCTCGACCAGCCGGGCCGGCTGCACCTGGCGCTGGATCAGTTCAGGGAAGGCCGCCCGTCCAAGCACCACATTGGGCAGCCCGATCGCGCGGCGTCCGATCGCCAGCCTGGCCAGCAGGTAGGTGAACCAGGAGAACCGATAGACGATGACCGGCGGGCAGCCCAGCAGGGCGGCTTCCAGGGTGGCGGTGCCGGAGGCGATCAGACCCACATCGGCAGCCGCCAGCAGGTTGTAGGTGTCACCGCTGATCAGCGGCACCGGCAGCCTGCCGCCGGCGACATGCCTCAGATAGCTCTCCGGAACCGTGGGGGCCTGGACCAGGGCCACCTGCCAGCCGTCGCGCTTGAGCCGTTCAGCCGCGCGCAGCATCGCCGGAAGCAGCAGACGCACCTCACTGCGGCGGCTGCCGGGCATCAGCACCAGCAGCGACTGGGCATCGCTGAATCCATGAACGCGACGGGTCGCCACCCGATCGCGGCTCACCTCCAGACCGTCGAGCAGGGGGTGGCCCACGTAGGTGGCGAAGCGGCGGCCGTGGGCGTTGAAGATGGCCTCCTCGAAGGGGAAGATCACCGCCAGGCGGTCGATGAAGCGGCCATGCTCCGAGCCCGCCCCTGGCCCCAGGCCCAGACCTGCGGAGCAACGAAGAAGAACACCGGGATGCCGCGGCGGTGGGCCTCCCTGGCCACGAACAGGTTGAAGCCCGGGTAATCGACCAGCACAACCAGATCGGGGCGGTGCCGCTCCATCTGCTGCTTGAGCTGCCGCATCACCCGCCAGTGGCGAGGGATGCTTCCGGCGATCTCCACCAGCCCCACCGCCGAGAGCCTGTTCACATCGATCAGGATCTCCATGCCGGCGGCGCGAAGCTGGGCGCCGCCCACGCCCACCACTTCGGCAGCAGGGCGACGCTGACGCAGTGCCTGCACCAGATGGCCGCCATGCAGATCACCGGAGGCCTCGCCAGCCACCAGCAGGATGCGGCACGGCGTGGGAGTGACCGAGGTCATTCAGGGATCTCCAGCCTGCGGGGAGCCATCCTGGCCAGGGCTGCCGAGGTGATCGCCTCCACCATCCGGGAATCGAGCACCAGGGGAAGCGCCACAACCTTCTCACGCCACCCATCCGGCAGACGCTGCCAGTCCTTCACGGTGGTCACCAACGTGGCGCCATGGATGTCGGCACGGCGCTGCAGGCGCTCCAGATCAGAGGCAGCATAGGGGTGGTGGTCGGGGAAACCTGCCGCGGCAGCGAGCTCCAGACCCGCCTGCCGCAGAGCCGCAAAGAACTTGGCGGGCAGTCCGATGCCGCAGAAGGCCAGCAGAGGAACGCCGATCAGCCGGGCCGGTGGCTCGATCCAGCCGGCCAGGCGGAACCAAGGCTTCCCCGCCGGCCAGAGCGGGGGCGGCACGGCCAGTTCCGAAGCGGCGGGGCCGGTGAGCACCAGCAGATCGGCGCGACCCAGCTGATCAGCCGGCTCCCGCAGCGGGCCCGCCGGGAAGACCAGGCCATTGCCCAGACCATGGCGGCCATCGAGCACGCTGATGTCACAGTCACGGGCCAGGCGCCAGTGCTGCAGCCCGTCGTCGAGCAGCNGGGGGCAGGCAGGCGCGACCGAAACAACGGCAGATCATCGATCAATGCCTTGGCCGCGCACCCCCCGCCGCTCGCCGGATKCCGCCCACGCCCACCACTTCGGCAGCAGGCGACGCTGACGCAGTGCCTGCACCAGATGGCCGCCATGCAGATCACCGGAGGCCTCGCCAGCCACCAGCAGGATGCGGCACGGCGTGGGAGTGACCGAGGTCATTCAGGGATCTCCAGCCTGCGGGGAGCCATCCTGGCCAGGGCTGCCGAGGTGATCGCCTCCACCATCCGGGAATCGAGCACCAGGGGAAGCGCCACAACCTTCTCACGCCACCCATCCGGCAGACGCTGCCAGTCCTTCACGGTGGTCACCAACGTGGCGCCATGGATGTCGGCACGGCGCTGCAGGCGCTCCAGATCAGAGGCAGCATAGGGGTGGTGGTCGGGGAAACCTGCCGCGGCAGCGAGCTCCAGACCCGCCTGCCGCAGAGCCGCAAAGAACTTGGCGGGCAGTCCGATGCCGCAGAAGGCCAGCAGAGGAACGCCGATCAGCCGGGCCGGTGGCTCGATCCAGCCGGCCAGGCGGAACCAAGGCTTCCCCGCCGGCCAGAGCGGGGGCGGCACGGCCAGTTCCGAAGCGGCGGGGCCGGTGAGCACCAGCAGATCGGCGCGACCCAGCTGATCAGCCGGCTCCCGCAGCGGGCCCGCCGGGAAGACCAGGCCATTGCCCAGACCATGGCGGCCATCGAGCACGCTGATGTCACAGTCACGGGCCAGGCGCCAGTGCTGCAGCCCGTCGTCGAGCAGCAGCAGATCGGCGCCGGCGGCGATGGCGGCCACCCCCCCCGCCACCCGGTCGCCTCCCACCCACACCGCCACCCCGGGGAGGGATCGCTGAATCTCCAGGGCCTCATCGCCCACCTGGACCGCTGCATCGGCGGAAGTCACCCGCCTGGGCCGGCGGCTGCCGCCTCCGTAGCCGCGCAGCAGCACGGCCACCGAGCGGCCTCGCTGCTGGAGCTCCTGCGCCAGCGCGATCACCAGCGGCGTCTTGCCCGTGCCCCCCAGGGTGATGTTGCCCACCGACAGCACGGCGACGGGCAGCCGCACCGGGCAGGAGCGGCGCCGATGCCGTCGCACGCCCAGGGCGTAGAGCCAGGCCAGCGGCTGCAGCAGGCGGGCCAGGGGGGTGGGCCGCCTGCTGTACCAGAAGCGGGGGGTGGCCAGCAGCATCAGGGCCTGAGCTCAGCGCGGATCAGACCGGCGATGAGGCGGCTCGGACCGCCCAGCTCCGGGGGCGGGGCTTCAGGCAACGCCGCCCAGGCCGGGTGTGTCGCCACCGCCTGCCAGAGCTGATCCAGATCGGCGCAATGCCGCAACCAGCCGGTCTCAGCCAGCTCCTTGGTGAGATCAGCGAAGTTGGCCATGTCGGGCCCGCAGAGCACCGGACGGCCCAGCCGAAGCGGCTCCAGGGGATTGTGCCCGCCGATGGCACGCCCGCCCACCGCCAGGCTTCCTCCCATCACCACCACCCGGGCAGCCGCGATCCAGGCGCCCATCTCACCGATCCGATCGGCCACCACAACATCGAGAGCCGGTGCGGATGCCTCGCAGGCCAGCTCGCTCCAGCAGCGCACCGCCAGGCCATCGCGGGCCGCAGCCGCCGCCACCTCGGGCGCCCGCTGCGGGTGGCGCGGCACCAGCAGCAGGGCCAGGTCGGCAGACGCCGCCGCAGCCCCGGGTAGGCCTCCAGCAGACTGGCCTCCTCGCCGGCATGGCTGCTGGCCAGCAGCAGCACCCGGCGACCGGCGAACGCATCGGCCAGCCGTTCCACGATCGCCGCCTCCACCCGCGGGGGCTCGGCATCGCGTTTGGTGGAGCCCACCGCCTGGACCTGGTGGGCCCCGAGACGACGGAACCGCTCGGCATCCTGGGGTGACTGGGCCAGGCAGGTCTGGAATCGGCCCAGCAACCAGGCCGCGAACCAGCGGTGCCGGCAATGGCGCCGAAACGACCGCTCACTCATCCGGGCATTGATCAGCCAGGCCCGGGGCATGGCATGGATCAGCTCAGGCCAGAGTTCGGCCTCCGCGAGCACACCCAGTGCAGGCCGCCAGTGCCGCTGGAACAGAAGGAAGGTCAGCCAGTGATCCAGCGGCACGTATTGATGGATCACCCGTGGCGGCAGACGGCTGGGGGCCAGTGCGGCCGCCGTGCGGGTCACGGTGGTGAGCAGCAGAGCAGGTCCGCCTGGAGCACTGAGCTGCCGCAGCAACGGCAGCAGGCTGTTCAGCTCCCCCACGCTGGCTGCATGCAGCCATACCAACGGGCCGGGTGGCCGCCGCCGCCTGCTGACTCCCAGTCTCTCCCCCAGGCGGCGGGGATCCTCCTTGCCCTGCAGCAGCCGCCAGAGCAGCACCAGCAGCAGCAGCGGCGTGAGCAGCAGCACCAGCAGCCGGTAGAGCAGCAGCAACAGGCCGGTCACGGCGCAGCGACGCCTTCTTCCGCCTCAATCCCGATGGTGTTGAGGGCGGCGGCCAGCAGCGCCGACTGATCCAGTGGATCGGTGGCGGGATCGGCGTAAAGCGGTGCACCCAGCTGCAGCACCATCCGGCTGAAGGGCAGGGGCACCAGGGTGCGGTCCCAGGAGCGCAGCCGGCGGTGGCGCGAGGCGGCCAGAGCCACCGGCACCATGGCGCAACCGGTGTGGCGGGCCAATTGGATCACGCCAGGCTTCAACTGCCCCGCCGGCCCCCTCGGACCATCGGGGTTGATGCAGATCGACCGCCCCCCCCGCAGCCGGCGCAGCAGCTGGCGGTAGCCGCCCACGGCTCCGCGGGTCGACGAGCCCACCACCACATCGAGGTGGCAGAGCCGCGAGACCACGGCGGTGATGCGTGAATCCCGGTGGCCACTGGAGAGCACCGCCACCGGCCGTCGCGCGTAGCGACGCAGCATCAGGATGCAGGAGACGTGCTGGTGCCAGAGCACGTAGATCACCGGCAGCCCCTGGCGCACCAGCTCTTCGCTGGACGGGTCGGCACGGATCCGCAGGCGGGAAGTGGCGAGCACCAGCTGGTAGTAGCCGTAGATCAACAACGCCGCCGNCCAGCGCAGGGCGGGAATGTTCATCAGGTGGCGCGCCTTGGCCAAGGGCTCAGCAATCGTCTGAGAGGTGGAAACCAGCATGGGACATGGCCCCATGACAAACCCCCGTCAGGTGGCGGACGCTCACCCAGCGGGGGCCTGTGAGGGTGCCGCNAGNNCCCCTGCGGTGGAGGAATGCTTCAGGCGGAACCCACGCCCACGTAGGCGCCGTAGAAGAACAGGCCCACCACGAAGATCACGGCCATGCCACCGGCGGTGGCCACCAGCCAGAGGGGCAGGACGCCTTCGGTCCAGCGGGAACGCCAGGCCACGGCAGGGCGGCCATCGGGCAGACGATCCGGAATCCGACCGTCGGGGAGATTCGACTTCTTGCCGCTCATCGGAGNCCTCCGGTATCAGTTGAAGAAGTAGCTGGAGAAGAGCACACCGGTCACGAAAACCAGCAGCAGACCCAGGTAGAGGCTGGTGCGGTTGAGCTCGACCGGCAGATTGTTGGGGTTGGGATTGCGCTGCATCGTCTAACGGCGGATGAACTGCATGGCGGCAAGCGCGCCGAGGAAGAACACCGTNGGGATCCCGAGGGCATGCACGGAGAGCCAGCGCACCGTGAAGATCGGGTAACTGCGCGGCGTGGTGGAGACGGGGGTCTGGGTCATGGCGTCACTTCAGGCGCAGGTCGAGTTGAGACTTGCTCTCGTAGCGCTGGCTCACCACGGGAGCCTTGGTTTCCTGAGCCTGGAAGTAGGCATCGGGTCGGGGGGTGCCGAAGGCGTCGTAGGCAAGCCCGGTGGACACGAACAGGAACCCGGCCAAGAAGATGGCGGGGAGGGTGACGGCATGGATCACCCAGTAACGGATGCTCGTGATGATTTCGAAGAACGGGCGTTCACCCGTGGAGCCGGCAGCCATGGCACCAAGCGTTCAGCGGAAAGATCCTAGGGGGCCACTGGCGGGCGGCGGGATCGGCAGCCCCCCTTGGTTACAGAAGTTGGCCTCGCTCGGCGGGCGGGGCCCGGTGGCTCAGCCAACCCAGCGGAGCAGCGAACCCCGCTCGCCCAGAACGAAGCCCTTCCCGGACGAGGGGAAGACGATGCGGGTGAAGTTGGAGGGTTGCTGGACTCCCACGGGATCACGCTCCCAGCTTCGGCCGCCATCGCCGCTCACCAGCAGGGTGCCGCTGCCGCCGCCGGTCCAGATCCTGCCGCTGGGATCCCAGGCCATGTCGAGGTAGCCGTAGCCGTTGGTGATCGGGATCACGGGCTTGCTCCACTGCTCGGGATCGGCCGGATCGGGGTTGAAGCGCAGCTGGGCGCCGCGGGCGAGCATCCAGAGGGAGCCATCGGGCTGGAAGCCCATCGCCTGCAGCCGCTGACTGCTCACCCGCTGGTGCACCTGCCAGGTCTGCTGGCCCGGATCCCAGGTGGAGAAGAAATTGCCCANGCTGCTCACACTCACGTAACGGCCATCGGCACTGCGGCGCAGCTCACGCACCGCCCCGGCCGCGTCGCTCACCCTCGCCTGCCAGCTGCGGCCGCCATCGTCGGTGGCATAGATCGCACCCACGTTGGTGGCCAGTTCGGCCTTGCCCTGACCGAGAGCCGTGACCAGGTAGGGCTCGCCGGGAAGCTTCGTGTCGAGAAAGAGCCGGCTCCAGTTGCGCCCGCCATCGGTGCTGTGCAGCATCAGGCCGGGCTGACCGGCAATCCAGCCCTCATCGCCCCTGAAATCGACGCTGATCAGGCGGAAGTTCTCCTCAGCCGGCAGATCGAGACTGCGCTCCTCCCAGCTGGCACCCCCATCCAGGGTCTCCAGGATCAGGCGGTTGCTGCCCACCAGAAAGCCGTGGTCGGCATCGATGAAGGCCAGCGCCAGGGGATTGGAGCGGGTCTCGAGCGGCACGGGCTGCCAGGGGCTGGCGGCGGCGGCGGGCAGGCCCGTGGTGACGCAGCCGGAGAGCCCCAGGCTGAGGACCAGCACGACCAGCAGGCCGATCAGGGCGCGGAATGGGGAGGAGGCGGAGCGGTTCATCGGCGCGACTCAGCGCAGGGAGTAGAGGGAGAGGAAGAAGGCGATCGCCANGGCGAAGCCACCGAAGATCAGGACATTCTTCTGGCCGGGGGTGAGACGGTTCACCCCGAGGCCGTAGTTGAGGTTCTCCTCGAAGCCGCTCGGCTTGTTGCGGGGGCCGATGTCGCGGAAGAGCGGCATCCGGCTGCGGCACACCGGGCAGCGGAAGCCGACCGGATCGAGATCCACAAAGGCGGTGCCGGCGGCGATGCCGAGCTTCGGCAACCCCTCGCCGGGGTCGTAGACGTAACCGCAGCTGCGGCACTCGAATCGGTGGGTGGCCGGATCGTCGGCCGGGTCCTCCGTCCGGTCGGTGGAGGGAGAGGCGTTCGCGGATGGGTCCGGATCGGTCCCGAGCCGGGGATCGGTACTGCTCATGCGCGAACCGCCGCAGGGGTTGGCGAACTCTATCGACCGTTCCAGGGGTCGAAGGTGCCAGACTTCGCCCCTGGTTGGACTCGCCCGCATGTTCGTGCTCTCCGGCTACGACGCCTTCTCGGCTTCCTGCTGATCTCAGCAGCGGTGCCGGTGCTGGCGCTGGTGGCCAACAAGCTGCTTTCGCCGACGAGCCGGCGGGGCGAGCGCGAGCTCACCTACGAGTCGGGGATGGAACCGATCGGCGGAGCCTGGATTCAGTTCAACATCCGCTACTACATGTTCGCCCTGGTCTTCGTGATCTTCGACGTGGAGACCGTGTTCCTCTACCCGTGGGCCGTGGCCTTCCACCGGCTCGGTCTGCTGGCCTTCATCGAAGCCCTGATCTTCATCGCCATCCTGGTGCTCGCCCTGGCCTACGCCTGGCGCAAGGGTGCCCTCGAGTGGAGCTGACGGAGAANCCCCCCATGACCCAGACCCCATCCACTCCTGCCACGAGTCCTTCGGTCGCCGCCCTGCGCGACCTGCGCGAGGCCAGCTGCAGCCCCGTGGGTGCTCCGGCGGTCACCTCCGACCTGTCGGAGAACGTGATCCTCACCACCCTCGACGACCTGCACAACTGGGCCCGCCTCAGCAGCCTCTGGCCGCTGCTCTATGGCACCGCCTGCTGCTTCATCGAGTTCGCGGCGCTGATCGGCTCCCGCTTCGACTTCGACCGCTTCGGCCTGGTGCCCCGCTCCAGTCCGCGCCAGGCCGACCTGCTGATCGTGGCCGGCACCGTGACGATGAAGATGGCACCGGCCCTGGTGCGGCTTTACGAGCAGATGCCGGAACCCAAATACGTGATCGCCATGGGCGCCTGCACGATCACCGGCGGCATGTTCTCGGCCGACTCCACCACCGCAGTACGCGGCGTGGACAAGCTGATTCCCGTCGATCTCTACCTCCCCGGCTGTCCGCCGAGGCCCGAAGCGATCTTCGATGCCGTGATCAAGCTGCGCAAGAAAGTGGGCAACGAGGCGCTTGCCGAACGGGCCAATCTCATGCCCAGCCACCGCTACTGCACAGTGGCCCACCAGATGACGGCCGTTGAACCGATCGTGACCGGCGCCTATCTCTCCGCCGAGAGCCAGCAGAAGGCCCTCGCCGCCGCCACCGGCCTGCCGATGGCCGCGACCCTGGAGCCCGCCGCCGCCGAGCCCGCAACCCTCCCCCGCCAGTCCAATGCCTGACGAGATCACCGCCAGCCCCCAGGACGCTCTGCAGACACCGGCCGCCGGCCCCGTGAGCCAGTGGCTGGCGAGCCAGGGCTTCGATCACCAGGTGCTGCCTGCCGATCATCTGGGCGTGGAAGTGATCGGGGTGGAGCCGGCCTTCCTTCCCGTGCTGGCCACAGCGCTCAAGGCCCGCGGCTTCGACTATCTCCAGTGCCAGGGGGGTACGACGAGGGTCCGGGCGGCCGTCTGGTGAGCTTCTACCACCTGGTGAAGCTCGGCCCCCTGGCCGATGCCTCCACCGCCAGCCAGCACCTGCCCGCCGATCTGAAGCCCGAGGAAGTGCGTCTCAAGGTCTTCCTGGCGCGCGACGGCGACCTCACCATTCCCAGCCTCTACGGCCTGTTCCGCGGTGCCGACTGGCAGGAGCGCGAAACCTTCGACATGTTCGGTATCCGCTTCGAAGGCCATCCCCATCCCAAGCGGCTGCTCATGCCGGAGGACTGGAAGGGCTGGCCGCTGCGCAAGGACTACGTGCAGCCGGATTTCTACGAGATGCAGGACGCCTACTGAACCAGGACGCCGGCTGAGAAGGCCTCATGCCGCAGCCCCGCCGCGGTGTTGCCTGTAGAACCGCATCACAGCCAGAGCCAGGGAGCGGGGATCGTGGCGCAGCGTGGCGGTGGGCCTGGCCCCCTGCAGCGGGGCCAGCATCACTGTGTAACCCTGACGCCGCAACTGCCGGGCATCGCAAGCCACGGGCTCGGCACCCTGGGTTCGGTAGCGCTGCACCAGAGGAGAATCCTCCAGGTCCTCCTGGGCCAGCACGGCGGTGAACAGCCGCTCCTCGACGCCGAGGCTGGCCAGCTGGGCCTCGATCGCCCGGAGGTGGCCCTCCACATCCAGCCCATCGGTTTCACCGGGCTGCGTCATCAGGTTGCAGATGTAGAGCCTGGGAGCCCTGCTGCGGGCGATGGCGGCCACCAGTTCAGGAACCAGGAGATTGGGCAGCAGGGAGGTGTAGAGGCTGCCGGGGCCGAGCACGATGAGATCGGCGTGGGCGATCGCCTCGATCGCCCGGGGCAGGGCCGGTGGTCGCTCGGGGATGCAACCGAGGCGCACGATCGGGCTGGGCGCATGGCCGATGCGGGATTCCCCTTCGATCCGCTCACCGTTCTCGAGTTCGGCCCAGAGGCGCACATCCGCCGTGGTGGCCGGCACCACTTGGCCCTGCACCGCCAGAACCCGGCTGCTGGCGGTGATCGCCGCCTCGAGGCTGCCCGTGATCGCCGTGAGCGCCGAGAGGAAGAGGTTGCCGAAGCTGTGGCCCTCAAGGCCGCTGCCGGCGCGGAACCGATACTGGAACAGGCGGGTGAGCAGGGGTTCCTCCCGGGCCAGGGCCGCCAGGCAGTTGCGGATGTCACCGGGAGGCTGCACCCCCAGCTCCCGTCGCAGCACGCCGCTGCTGCCACCGTCATCGGCCACGGTGACGATGGCCGTGAGATTGGAGCTGTAGCGCTTCAGCCCACTGAGCAGGGTCGAGAGACCGGTGCCGCCGCCGATCGCCACGATGCTCGGACCGCGGTTCAGGCGTCCCTGGGCAGCCAGGGCATCCACCAGCAGGGTTCCCTTCTCCGGCGCCAGGGCCTGCTGGATGGTGCCGAAACTGCGGCTCTGGCCCAGCCAGATCAGCAACGCGCCGATCACCAGCACCAGAGGTCCGGTGACCTTGCGGGGCAGCACCGTGGTGATGTTGCGCAGCACCCACTGGATGGTGGCCAGGGACCAGTAGATCGGCTGCAGATCGGCCCAGATCGCCACACCCAGCAGCAGGATGATGAGGCCAAGGCCCGAGGTGAGCACCCAGCGCTTCACCACCAGCCCGGGTTGCAGCCAGCGCACCGCCCGACGGGAGCGGCTCATCAGATCCCGCTGGCGCAGATCATCCCGACCCAGCCACGCCGGACGGCCCAGTCGGCTGCGACCGCGCCGTGGCTTGGGCACCGACCGAGGGGACGTCAAGGAATCGAGACCGCCTGCTGTGACCGAACTGTAGAAAGGCCGCCGCGAGGCGCCAGGATGGATCCATCCTCACCANGGCGCGGTGGAGGCTTCATCCAGCCGGCTCAACACGGGAGCCTTGACGCAACCAGCAGCACGGCAGCCTGCTGCCCGGATGGCCGATCTGAGCGTGCGCTGGGGATCCCGCACGGTTCTCGATCAAGTGAACCTCGACATCGCAGCTGGCGAGCGGCTGGTTGTGGTCGGGCCGTCCGGTGCCGGTAAATCGACGATCCTCCGCCTGTTGGCAGGATTGCTGCTGCCCAGCAGCGGCCGGCTTGAACTGAATGGCGTTCCCCAGACCTATCTGCGCCTGGATCAGCGCCACCCGCCGGACGTGCGGCTTGTGTTCCAGAACCCCGCCCTGCTGGGGTCGCTCACCGTGCGCGAGAACGTCNGATTCCTGCTCTACCGCTTCAGCCGGTTGAGCGAGCAGGAGATCCGGGAGCGGGTGAGCGACGCGCTGGAGGCCGTCGGCCTGGCCGGCATCGAGGAGCAGTTGCCCGCTGAACTGAGCGGCGGGATGCAGAAACGGGTCAGTTTCGCCCGGGCGCTCATCCAGGATCCGACCCTCGGTGGAGACCAGATGCCGCTGCTGCTGTTCGACGAGCCCACCGCCGGTCTGGATCCGGTGGCCTGCACCCGCATCGAGGATCTGATCGTCCACACCACAGCCAAGGCGGCAGCCACCTCGGTCGTGGTGAGCCATGTGCACAGCACGATCGAACGCACCGGCTCGCAGGTCGTGCTGCTCTACGAAGGCCTGTTCCGCTGGAGCGGCAGCACGGAGGACTACCGCACCAGCAGCAATCCCTATGTGGTTCAGTTCAGGAGCGGTAGTCTGCGCGGGCCCATGCAGCCGGCGGAGCTGTAGACCATGCTCCAGATGTCCTGATGCGCGAGGGGATGCGCCGCAGTGTCCGCGAAGNCCTGGTGGGTTTCTCCGTGCTGGCCGCTGTCACCAGTGCGGTGGGCCTCAGCATGTGGATCCGCGGGATGTCACTGAGCCGCGACACCTGGACGATCCGGGCCAGTTTCGACGAGGCCGGCGGCCTGGCGGAACGGTCGGCGGTCCTGTACCGCGGGGTCCAGGTTGGGAGTGTACGGCGGGTGCAGGTGACACCGGTCGCCGTGATCGCGGACCTGGAAATCAGCCATCCCGACATGCGCCTTGCCAAGCCGGCCCAGGCCGAGATCGGCGAGGCCTCGTTGCTTGGCGCCGAAGNCCAGGTGACTCTGGTCAGCACCGCCAAGTCGCTGCCGGCCAACGCCGCGAGCCCCCGATCTGCGGCCTGCAACCGCAAATTGATGGTCTGCCATGGCGACAGCATTCCAGGCATTCAGGGCCCGACCCTCGACAACGTCACCGCCCTGCTGCACAAGCTGCTGACCCAGGGTGACCAGGAGCGGCTGATCCATCGGTTCGCGGAGCTCACCACCACGGTGGACCGGACCTCCCGGGACGCCTCGAGCTTCCTGAACGAGGGCAGGACCCTGGCACGCAATCTGGACCAGTCGGTGACGGAGCTGCAGCCGTCGCTCCGCAACCTCAACGCCGGAACCGACCACATGCGGCGTCTGATGGCCGCCCTGGACAATCCCAAGACGATTGCTGATCTGCAGGCCACCGTGGCCAATGCCCGGCAGCTCACCGCCCGCTGGGATCAGGTGGGAGGAGATGTGAACAAACTGACCGCCGACCCGCTGTTCATGGACGGCCTGCGGAGCGTGACCGTGGGGCTGGGGCAACTGTTTGATGAGCTCTACCCCGCCCAGACCGGCGCTGCCCGCGACAGGGCTCAAGGCCAGCAGGGAGCTTCGGAGAGCGACCCACCGACACCCAAGTGATCGACTGCCGACAGGGCCGCAGTTGGCCTACACGCCGCTGATCGCCTCGAGAGCGATGGCCGCGATGGCCTGATCACTGGCCTTGGGTAGCTGCACGTACTTGCCGCCGGCGGCTTCGGCCAGCTCCTTGCCCATGCCGCTGCCGATGAACTTGCGCTCGGTGTCGATCACCAGCAGCTTGATGCCCAGGGCACGGTACTTGCCGGCCACCTGCTTCAGCTCCTGCTTGAGGTCAACCGGCTCCTCCCCCTCCAGTTCGGGCTGACCGAGGGAGCGGCTGAGAGGAACGTTGCCGCGGCCGTCGGTGATCGCCACCACCACCACCTGACCCAGATCGCCGGTGGCCAGGGCGTTGGCTCCCACCCTGGCCGCCTGCGAGAGCCCGTGAGCCAGCGGTGAGCCGCCGCCGCAGGGCATCGATTCCAGGCGCCGCCGGGCCGCCGTGATCGAACGGGTGGGGGGCAGCAGCACCTCGGCCTGCTCGCCGCGGAAGGGGATCAGGGCCACCTCATCGCGGTTCTCGTAGGCCTCGGTGAGCAGCCTCAGCACCGCCCCCTTGGCGCTCTGCATGCGATTGAGCGCCATCGAGCCGCTGGCATCCACCAGGAAGATCACCAGGGCACCGGCCTTGCGCTGCAGCTGCTTGGCGCGCAGGTCGCCGTCTTCCACCACCACCCGGCGGTGGGGCTGTCGCTCACGGCGGGATTTCTGATACGGGGCGGCGGCCCGCAGCGTGGCGTCCACGGCGATACGCTTCACCGGGCCCCGGGGGATCATCGGCTTCACGTAGCGGCCGCGGGAGTCGCTCAGCACCACGGCACGGCTGCCGCTGCTGCCGCTCCTGGCCTTGGCCGCGCCGAACAGCAGCAGGTCGGGATCGATCGCCGTGGCCTCCGGATCCAGCATGAATTCCTCGGGGATCGAGGGTGGGGCCTGATCCTCCGGGGTGTCGTCCTCCTGGTCGGGATCCGGATCGTTGGTTTCGGTCTCGGGCTCGGGCGGCTCCGGTTCCTCGGGGGCCTGCTCCCCCTGCGGTGGCGGCGGCTCCAGGGGCTGGTCGGGATCGGGTGGAGGCAGCTGCAGCGCCCGCGGTGCGATCACCAGCCGCACCGCCACCTGGAGATCGTCGGCTTCCACCCGGTCGCGGCCGCTGAGGGCCGCATGGGCGCGGGCCACGCGCACGGCGTAGAGCTCGCTGCGATGGCCTTCCACACCGCCGCGGATCGCCTCGGTCACGAGATAGGCGATCTGCTCGCGCGCGATCTGCACATCCGGCAGCCACTGGCGGGCCAGCAGCAGCTGGGTGGCCAGGGCGTCGGTCTCCTCCTGCCAGCGTGCTCCGAAGGCTGCACTGGATTCGGCGTGGCCCAGGGCACTGCGGGTGATCTCCACCCGCTGCTCGAGATCGAGGGCCTGGTTGGCGCTCAGGCAGATGGCGAAGCGGTCGAGCAGATGATCCCGCACCGGCCCCTCCTCGGGGTTGTAGGTGGCGATCAGCAGGCACCGGCAGGGGTGCGAGAGACTCAGCCCTTCCCGCTCGATGCGGTTCTCTCCCGACCCCACCGCCGCCAGCAGCAGGTTGGTGATGCTGTCGTCGAGCAGGTTGAGCTCATCCACGTAGAGCACGCCGCGGTGGGCCTCCGCCAGCAGACCGGGCTGGAACACGGCCTGGCCGCTGGCCAGCGAGGCGGTCACATCCACCGAACCCACGAGGCGGTCTTCGGTGATGCCCAGCGGCACCTGCACGAACGGAGCCGGGATCACCCTGGTAGGCAGCAGTGCGGCGGCGTCACCGCCGCTGGGGTCAGCCCCCAGGTCGGTGAGGCGGCGACGGGTGGGCTCGTCCCAGTCCTCGGGGCGCTGGGGGTCGATGTTGAGGGCGGCCGGGACTGGCTGACCGGCGGCCGGGCTGCCCAGATCGAGCACATCGATCGGCGGCAGCAGAGCGTGCAGGCCGCGAGCCAGCACCGATTTACCCGTGCCGCGGCCGCCGGCGATGACCACGCCGCCCAGGCCAGGATCCACCGCCGCCAGCAGCAGCGCCAGCTTGAGGGTGCCGTGGCCGGTGATCGCGGCGAGCGGGAAGGCCCGGGCGGCGGCGCTGCGGTTCGCGTCACTGCTGGCGGCGGTTCCGCTTGCAACCATGGAGTGGCCCGGGTCCAGAGTCGTGTGCGCCAGTCTCGCTGATCAGAGCGGCTCGAGCCTGGCGATCGCTCTGGGAGCGAATCTCCCCAGCCCCGCCGGCGACCCCCTGGCCACGCTGCTGGCGGTGCGGCCGCAGCTGGAGCGCCGGGTTCAGGATCTGGGCGGGCCGGGGCACTGGTCACCGCTGTTCCGCACCGCGCCGCTGGGGGGGCCCGCTGGGCAGCCCGACTACCTCAATGCGGTTCTGCTGCTGCGCCCTGCCAGGCCTGCCGGGCATGAGGCGGCGCGGGACCTGCTGAAGCGGCTGCAGCACCTCGAACAGGCCTTCGCACGCCAGCGCCACGAACGCTGGGGACCGCGCAGCCTCGATCTGGATCTGCTGTGGTGGGGGGATCTGGTCTGCGACGGCGCTGTCCTGCAGCTGCCCCATCCCTGCTGGCAGCAGCGCAGCTTCGTGGTGGCGCCGCTGGCGGCGATCGCGGCCGATTTCAGACCTCCCGGAGCGGCAGTCACCACGATCGAGCTGCTGAACCAGCTGCTGGCCGGTGCCTCCGAGCCCCCCCCCGAGCGACTGCCCGGCCGCCCCGGCTGGCCTGAATGACGGGCCTCCCTCTTGAATGGGGCCCTGGCCCCACAGGCCGCCTTTTCCCCTGACCCATGGGACCAGCCGGAGCCCCCGGACATCAAGCCCTGCTTGAGAGAGAGCGCTGGCGATCGGCCCTGGCGATCGGCCTGGTGCTGGTGGCTCTGTGCCTGTTCAACGACAACCTCGCCGGGAACGAAGCCGGCAAGCTGGCCCTGGCTCGCCAGCAGGTGGACCCGGGCTGGATCCCGCACGACTGGTACCTCAACAACAGCCAGGGCTACCAGTGGCTGTTCCAGCAGCTGAGCGGCCACATCGTCATCCCCTCGGCTTTCCACTGGGCTCGCTGGTTGTGCGGCTGCTGGGATACGGGCTCTGGGCCTGGGGCCTGGCGGGCCTCACCGTGCCCCTGGGCCTCTCGGCACCTCTGGCCGCTCTGGCGACCGCCCTGTTCAGCTTCAGCCAGGGGGTGATGGCGGGTGAGTGGATGGTNGGGGGAGCCGAACCGAAGACCTTCGCCTATGCGGCGTTGCTACTGGCCTACGGCGCCTGGCGGAACCGGCGCTGGTGGGCCTGTGGCCTCTACAGCGGGCTGGCCTGCGCCTTTCACCTGCTGGTGGGAGGATTCGGGATCCTGGCCCTGGCGGGACTCGCCCTGCTGCGCGGGGGGCGCCACTGGAAGGGTGCGGCCCTAGGCCGCTGGCTCTGCGGCTGCCTGCTCACCGCATTGCCGGTGAGCCTGGCCCTGATGGAGCAGCTCTTCGCCAGGGGGCTCGGCCCGGGGGCCGGCCCCGGCGCCGAGGCCGGTGCCGACCTGCCGACGGCGGGCTGGATCTATGTGGTGCTGCGCAACCCCCATCACCTGCTGCCCAGCAGCTGGTCGTGGAGCGACTGGGCCGAGGCGCTGCTCTTCCTCGGACTGTTCGCGCTCGGGGTGGTCCTTTCGGGCGCCGCCGGGCTGGCGACGATCCTCAGAGGCAGGCCTGCCGAGACCTCGCCCTGTGGGTGGTGATGAGCTGGCCGCCTGCTCTGGCGGGATTGCTGCTCGCCCTGTGGGATCCACAGAGCTCTCTGCTGCAGGTCTATCCCTTCCGCCTGGCCGACACCCTGCTCATGCTGGGGGTGTGGCTGCTCCTCGCCGCGGCCCTGCAACCGTGGTTGCGGGACCGCCAGGCCCGCCTCGCTCTGGTGGCCCTGGTGTTGGTGATCAGCCTCACGGGCCTGGCACGGGACCTGCGCGGGGCGGCGGCCGGCCTGTCTCGTGGGTTCGTGGCCTCAGCGGATCAGGCCGCCCTCTATAACTGGATCCGCAGTGCCACGCCCGCCAGCGCCCTGGTGGTGACGCCCCCCTTCGGTTTCGAGGATCTTTCGCTGCAGACCGGACGGGCGGCTTACGTGCAGTTCAAGCAGATTCCCACCTCCAGGGCCGCCATCCAGACCTGGTACCTGCGCGTCACCGCCCTGGCCGGCGGCGACTCCGACGTGTGGGAGGGCCCCGGCGGCTGGGCAGCCAGACCCAGACTCAGCAAGGCCTACAACAGCCTCGACCCCCCAGCCCTGCGACGCCTGGCCGATGCCAGCGGCGCCTCGGTGCTGATCACCCGCGGTCGCCAGGCCGGGCCGAGCGGCTGGCGAGCCGGCTACTCGACGACCGGCTGGACCGCCTGGCTGCCCTCCTAGCGGCCATGCTGGGCGGCAGCTGACCAGCCGCTTCGATGGCGCCTCTGCCGCCCCCCGAGCCTGCGCGCCACCTGGAAACGCAGGCCGCTCTGGATGCCCGCAAACTGCGTTTCGAGATCAACCGGCTGGCCCTGCCGATGGGGGTCGAGGGAACCTTCGGGGTGATCCGCCACCCCGGAGCCTCTCTGGCGGTGCCGGTGCTCGATGACGGCCGGGTGGTGATCCTGCGCCAGTACCGCTTCGCCGTGGCCACCCGGCTGCTGGAGTTTCCCGCCGGCACCCTCGATCCGGGCGAAACGCCCCTGAGCACGATGCAGCGGGAGCTCCAGGAGGAAGCGGGCTACAGCGCCGATCGCTGGGATCCACTCGGAGCGATGCTGCCCTGCCCGGGCTATTCCGACGAGGTGATCCACCTCTTCCTGGCGCGGCAGCTCAGCCCTCTGGCCGAGCGGCCCGCCGGTGACGACGACGAGGATCTGGAGGTGCTGCGGATGGAGCCGGCCGAGCTGGATGCGGCCCTGGCGAGCGGCGACGAATACCTCGATGGCAAGAGCGTCACGGCCTGGCTGCGGGCCAAGCAGTTGCTGGGCCTCGGATGACCCCGCCCCGCTGGCTGTTCTGGCACCGCCGCGATCTGCGCCTGAGCGACAACCTGGGGCTGGCGGCGGCGGCCCGGGCCACGCCGGCTGTGACGGGAGTCTTCATCCTCGATCCCAGCATCCTCGAGGCGCCGGGGCTGGCGCCGGCCAGGCTGTGGTTCCTGGGCGAGAGCCTGCTGGAGCTCGAGCAGGCCTGGCGGACCGCCGGCAGCCGGCTGGTGATTCTGCGGGGCGATCCGGCGCTGCTGCTGCCCCAACTCGCCTCCGCCCTGGGAGCGGCCGTGGTGGCCTGGAACCGCGATGTGGAGCTACGGCCGCGAGCGCGACCGACGGGTGGCGCGGGCCCTCCAGGCCGGGGGGTGTCGGGTGCTGGTGGGATGGGACCAGCTGCTGGTGGAGCCCGACGCCCTGAAGACCGGCGGCGGCGAGCCCTACCGCGTCTACGGGCCCTTCTGGCGCAGTTGGCGCCGCCGGGTGGAGCAGATCAGCGCCCTGGGTTCGGCCGCCTCGGGGGGACTGGATCCCCTGCCAGCCCCGCGCGCCTGATCGACTGCGACCCGGCCCGGCTGAAGGATCTGCCGATGGCGGGTCCTGGGTTTGAGCAGGCGCTGCCGGAGCACGGCTTTGGCGGTGCCGCCCTCTGCCCCTGCCGCCCCGGCGAGACCGCCGCACAGGAGCAGCTGGTCCGATTCTGCGACGGTGTGGGCAGAGGCGGCCGCTCAGCGCCCCTGCTGGCCTACGCCGAGGCCCGCAACCTTCCCGGTGAGGCCGGCACCTCGGGCCTGAGCGCCGCGCTCAAGTTCGGCACGCTCAGCCCGCGGCAGGCCTGGGCGGCGGCGCAGCAGGCCCGCCAGACGGTGGCCGCCCAGGGCGGCGCCCAGGAAGCCCTGGAGTCGATCCAGGTGTGGGAGCAGGAGCTGGCCTGGCGCGAGTTCTACCAGCAGGCGCTGTATCACTTCCCCGAACTGGCCGACGGTGCCTACCGACCCAAGTGGCGCGCCTTTCCCTGGGACAACGACCGGTCCTGGTTCGAGGCCTGGTGCGACGGGCTCACGGGGATGCCGATCATCGATGCGGCGATGCGCCAGCTCAATCAGAGCGGCTGGATGCACAACCGCTGCCGCATGATCGTGGCCTCCTTCCTGGTGAAGGATCTGATCTGCGACTGGCGCTGGGGCGAGGCGGCCTTCATGGCGCGCCTGGTGGATGGCGACCTGGCCGCCAACAACGGCGGCTGGCAGTGGAGCGCCAGCAGCGGCATGGACCCCAAGCCGCTGCGCATCTTCAACCCGGCCACCCAGGCCGCCAAGTTCGATCCCGAGGCGCGCTACATCCGCACCTGGCTGCCGGAACTGGGCCATGTGAGCACGGCCGATCTGATCAGCGGCGAGATCGCACCGGCGGAGCGGCGCGNCTACCCGCCTCCCCTGGTGAACCACAGACACCAGCAGGCACGGTTCAAGGTGCTCTACGCCGCGATCAGGGGCTGAAGCACTCCGCTCAGCACCTCCACCACCCGCCTCTGCTGGCCCTCGCTGAGCTCCGGGAAGATCGGCAGGCTCAGCACCTCGCTACACAGCTGCTCGGTGACCGGCAGAGAACCCGGCCCGTAGCCGAGATCGACGTAGGCGGGCTGGCGGTGGATCGGGATCGGGTAGTAGATGATCGTGCTCACGCCAGCGTCCTGGAGCTGCTGCTTGAGCCAGTCGCGGCAGCAGGCCTCNGGCNGANCGNANGCGGCACTGTCNGGGGAGGGGGTGCAGCTGCCAGCGCAGGCCTGGGCAGCACTGGGGCAGGCCGGCACCCGCACCACGAACTGGTTCCAGCTGTGGCCATCGGGCCCCGCCTCCGGCAGCTGGATACCCCTGACGCCGGCGAGCTGCTGGCGATAGCGCTCGGCGATCGTCCGGCGTCGCTCCACCCAGCGGCCCAGATGAGGCAGCTTCACCTGCAGCACGGCGGCCTGGATCGCATCGAGACGGCTGTTGTATCCGAGAGCGGTATGCAGGTAGCGCCGCGGCATGCCGTGCACGGCCAGTTCCCGCATGGTCCGGGCCAGCTCGGGATCCTTGCAGGTGACGGCGCCACCGTCACCTGCAGCGCCGAGGTTCTTGGTGGGGAAGAAGCTGAAGCAGCCCGCCTCACCCCAGCTGCCCACCGGTCGGCCGGCCCAGCTGGCGCCGCTGGCCTGGGCGCAGTCTTCCACCACCTTCANGCCATGGCGGGCGGCGATGGCGCAGAGGCGCTCCATGTCGACCGGCCGGCCGAACAGATGGACCGGCAACAGCATCCGGGTGGCGGGTGTGATCGCCGCCTCGATCCGATCGAGATCGATCAGGTAAGTGGTTGGGTCGACATCCACGAACACCGGCGTGGCCCCCACGGCGCTGATCGCCTCAGCCGTGGCGAAGAAACTGAAGGAGGCCGTGATCACCTCATCGCCGGGACCGATTCCCAGGCCGCGCAGGGCGAGGATCANGGCGTCGGTGCCGCTGTTGCAGGCCACGGCATGGGGCACCCCCACTGCGTCAGCGAACTGTCGTTCGAAGTCAGCGATCACTCCCGCCCCGATGTACTGACCGCTGCGCAGCACCCCAAGCACGGCCTGATCGAGTTCCTCGCCGAGCTCCTGGAGCTGCTCGCTGAGGCTGAAGGGAGGCACCTGCATCGCTGAACCTTAGGTGTCAAAACAGCTGCGGCTCAGCGGGCCCATTCCGGTTCCTCACCTGGATGCCACTTGATGTTGCAGCCGATGGAAGGCTGCTGCGCCGCGGGCACGGGCTCACCGGCGAGCAGGGCGGTGAGCGCGCGGCGCAGATCGGCCCCGTCGAGAGACAGGTCATTGCCCGGGCGGCTGCCATCGAGCTGACCGCGATAGGCGAGCCGCTGCACACCATCGGCTCCAGCCGCACCGAACAGGAAGAGATCGGGTGTGCAGGCGGCGCGGAANGNCCGGGCCAGCCGCTGGTCGGCATCGAAGAGGTAGGGGAAGCGCCAGCCGTGGGCCTCGGCCTGGGCCCGCAGGCCCCCGGGGCCGTCCTGGGGATGGGTGCGGGCGCTGTTGCTGGAGACGGCCAGCAACTGCAGCCGCTGCGACCCCGGAGCGGCGAAGTCGGCCGCCAGACGGCCCACTTCCGGCTCGATGTGCTTCACGAACGGGCAGTGGGCGCAGAGAAACAGCACCAGCAGCGAACAGCTGCCCAGGGCCTCGAGCTCGAGGGGCTCACCGCTCACCTGCCGGACCCGCCCTGAGGCAAGCTCCTGCTGGATCACCGCGAACGGCAACGGCGTGCCCAGGGGAAGCATGGTGGAAGGGGTCAGAGCCATGGAGACGGTCCCGCAATGAATCCGGCCGCCAAGCTAGGCAGAGCGACCGGGCTGGCTCCCCTGCTGCTGGCAGCCCTGCTGGGCGGCTGCGTGCCGGCCCACCGCCACCCCACCTGGGCGATCTACCCGCTGCAGCGGCGCGTTCCCCACGACGGCCTGGCGGTGGTGAGCCAGCCCGACGGCTATGGGCTTCACCTCTGGATCGACACCGACACCAGCCGCCCCGGCGTCTGCCGCCCCCGCTGGAGTGCCGATCCGGCGCGCCTGTT
>NZ_LFEK01000037.1 GCF_001039265.1 Synechococcus sp. GFB01
GCCATGAGGTCTCGGTCCTGTGTTGTGGGATGTGTTGTGGGATTTGGGAGATGTGTTGTTGGAATGGGTTGGTGTTGTTGGATTGGCGCCCAGGGTGCATTTCCCGAAATATCTTCAAGCACTCCCTACGACTTAGATTCTGACTAGCGGCATAGAAATTGAGACCTACAACGCATTGCTGGGAAAAGAGCTCCGGGGCAAGCGAGGAAGAGAAAAGGCGCTAAATGGCTGCGGTAAAAAGGGTGCCAGTCTCGCAAGTGGCACATAATATTGCAATTCTGCGGAAGCAAGGGATAATTTTAGGTCAATGCAGGGGGAAGCGCTTAGCGTACCAACTTTGCGAGAAGCGATTATAATACAAATAACTAGATCGCTCACTATTTGCGTTTACACTGATCTAATCAACATGAACGCATTTTTGTTGCAAATAACTTATCTAATATTTAAGGAGTTTAACCTATGAATTTAAATGATGCTCAAATTCGTTCACTTCAACCAGGGGATCGTAGACAGAATAAGTCTGTCGGTGACTCACTGTTCTTAGTTATTGAACCAACTAAAGCAGGTGGTGGCAAATCCTTTGAGGGAAGAATGCGTTTCCCAAGTGGACGAGGAGGTAAACAGATATCAGTGCGAATTGGTGTCTATGGAAGAGGATTAGGTCGCTACACATTAAGCGAAGCAAGGGTTGAATGGACACGCATAAAGAACTGGTCAAGAACTAAGGATGCTCTGAGCAACAAGCCCGCATAGAGCGGCTTGAGCGTCAATTTGCTTGTTGTAAACAGTTTTAGGGCTGATCAAGCGTCATTCAGCCAGATTCTGGTACTTTTCCGGCCTGATCTCGTCCAATTCCGAGCAATGCTGCCCCTGGCAGGCACACCTCTCCCATAATCACGTCTTGCATAGCAACAGATGACGAGCCATGAATAGGTTCGCGAGGGCTGCCAGCACGTTGACCTTGCAGCCATTCTTGAGCATGCCGCGCAGGCGGGTCTTCTGAAAGCCGAATTGGCGCTTGATCACGCGGAATGGGTGCTCACCTTTGGCGCGGATGTGAGCTTGGCGGTTTCGATCAGATCATCCAGCCTCCCTTCCGGTGTATCGGGTAGAGCACGCCGCTTCCCCGGCCGCATAGCGACGCGGAAGCCGATAGCCTTGCTTTTCATCTCTTCTCTCTTCTCAATCCCCTGGTAGCCGGAATCGGCGTAGACCATCGTCTCCTGTCCATGCAGCAGCTCTGCGGCCGGGGTCAGGTCATGCACATTGGCAGAGGTCGTTTCGATTGAGTGGATCAAGCCGTTGTCCTTGTCCACACCGATGTGGACCTTCATCCCGAAATACCACTGGTTCCCCTTCTTGGTCTGGTGCATCTCGGGATCTCTCTCGCCCTTCTTGTTCTTTGTGGAACTGGGGGCTGCGATCAGGGTGGCGTCGATGATCGTGCCCTGCTTCATGGCCATGCCGTTGGCCTTGAGGTGGGCTTTCACCGTCTCAAAGATCTGCTTGCCGAGATCGTGCTTCTCCAATAGATGGCGGAAGCTGAGGATCGTGGTTTCATCCGGGATCCTGTCGCTGATCAGGTTGATGCCCGCAAAACGACGCATCGTCGGGACCTCGATCAGCGCATCCTCCATTGCTGGATCACTGAGGTCGTACCACTGCTGCATCAGGTGAATCCGCAGCATGATTTCCAACGGGTAGGGAGGGCGGCCGCCTTTGGAACCAGTCTTGGGGTAGTAGGGCTCAATCAGATCGATCAGCGCCTTCCAGGGCACAACTGCCTGCATCTGGCCCAGAAAATGCTCCCTCTTGGTGCGTTTCCTCGCGGTGGTCTGCTCGTAATCACCGAATCCGAGCTGCTTGCCGCCCATGAAAACCAGCCATGCCCAGCGATCACAGAGACATTGTCGCGTGGATTGGCCGGGTTATCCAGAGTTTCCCTAACCTGAAGCCTCTTAAGTCGCCTTATGAGCTTGAGCCACTTATCCACGGAGTGCCCTCCTGCGTTCAGCAGCGACGTATGCGGCGGGACGACGAGGGAGGTCGCCGAGCGGATGACCGACGGCGATGAGGCTGTCGGTAGCCGTTCTCCTTGGCCCAGTACCAGAAGGTGCCGGCGCTGGTCTGCTCGCCACCGGAGCTGGCCACCTGGTCGATGCCCTTCCACTGAGGGGAGTGGGCGGCCATGAGGCCGATAGCGGTGTCGGCGTTACCGCCGGCTTCCTCGACGGCCTTGATCAGGCCCCAGAGGAGGTTGTGGTAGATATCGTAGGTACCGGTGCCGGGGACGCGGGGTGAAATGGCCGCCAGGGCGTCGCGGATCTCGTCGAGCCCCTGGGCCTCGTAGTCGGTGAAGGTGCGAGCAGCGCGGTGGTGGCCTTCGCGCTGAGGTTCTGGCAGGTGGCGGTCGAAGTCGCCGATGTCGGGCCGGCTGTCCGACTGATGGATGACCTGCGCCAGCACACCGGTTTCCGGGTGCGGGGTGCCAGGGAGGCGCATCACCCTGAATGGGTTCTTGAGAGAGCGGTCGGCGCCGGCGTACTCGAGCAGGCGGGACTGGACGGACTTCCAGGCCTCGGGTGAAACGGGTTCGGAGAGGATCCAGTAGGAGTGGATGGACTTGCCGCCGGTGTCGACCTGGAGGCTGGGCTCGGGCAGGCCAAGCTCCTGCCAGGCGGTGAGCTGCCAGTCCTTGGGCTTGTCGTCCCACTCGACGAAGAGGGCGATGCACTCGGTGATGTCGGCGTCCTTGTCGCCGCCGTTGTTGATGACGACGTAGACGCCCCGCTTGTCGGCCACCCAGGACTCGACGAGGGCCTTGGTGGGCTCGCCTTTGGCGCCACGGTCTTCGGCTTTGCGCGGGTCGGACTTGGCGTAGAAGCCACGCAGGCGGATCGAGCCCTTGGGCTTGCCGAGGGCACCGAGGAACTGGCGAGCGGCGTCGAAGTCAACAGTGGAGCTGAAGGCTTGTTCGGCAAGGGCTAACCGAACCTCCTTGGATCGGAGCGTATTCATGCCCGCACTCCTCCCTGGTTGAGGGTGCTGGCAAACGTCTCCAACCTGCTGGCAGGGATCCGTCGGAAGTTGGTGAAGGACTCCTCAGTCTTTTCCCACTGCCATTGGAGATTGCCGCCTGTGGTGAGTCCACCCCACCGGTAGTCTCTCCCCTCTTCAAAGGGTGAGAACTTGCTGCGGCGCAGCTTCAAGAGAGTCTGCTTGTGGATGCCGAGGGCCTCGGCCATGACGGCCGATGGCACCCAGGATGCTCGAGTTGTCATTGGGTTCTAGGTGAGACCCAGTGCCTTCCCGACTCGCCGCAATACCCCTTGGGCCTCCTGAGGAAAATCCATCACAAGAGGAATCCACTCGACGCCAAGGGTCTTGGCGTCATGGCCGAGGGCGACTGCATCTTCAGTCGTTCCTTCGACGCGCTTGCTGACAGCGATCCGACGACCGCGCACAAACGGGTTGGGGTTCTTACTTCGAGCCATTGGCACCGGAGTTGGTGAACCCACCGCTCTTCCGAAGGAAGCGCTTAGCAGTGCCCGAGTTTTGGTGGTTGAACTCATCGCCCTGCAACCCTCACTTGTGTGAGCGTCCCGACGGTGTTGGCCCACATGGAGCTCGCCCGTCGCGTCAGCAAGAGCAACCTAGGGGTTGTGTCAACTACCGAAAAGAGTCGCCAGCTCACCAGAACGACTTTATCCACAGCTTTATCCACGGCCAGGAATCCAGCCGTTGAGCTTGACGCCGAGACCCAAGCTGTAGAAATGAAAAGGCCCCTTCCANGGCCCATGGGTCATTTGGGTGATAAGGCTGACCTCACCCCATCTCCCTTAAGAGTGTCAGGCAGCCACGGGGGCGGCTTGACGGGAGAAACGAACGATGTTGTTCGCTGTTACGGGTTTGCTCTCACCGAGCAGGCTTCAGTCACTCTCCTCATGCCCCGTCGAAACCATTGCAGCCCCGTGAATGTCCACCCGGANGGGCCGGGGGCCGGGGGAATGGAGCTGAGCGGAATCGAACCGCTGTCCGAAACACTGGTGTGAGCCACCTAGTCCGGCCGGAACCGGACTCCGTCATTGTGGCAGCAACGGGCCGGGACCGCAGGGGTGGGCATCACCGAACCGCTCGCCATCATGGAGAGCCCTGGGGCTGCGGCAGGCCCAGGTGTGCCTACCCCTGAAGGTCAGACCCCCTTTTTCTTGAGAACCCTTTCCAAACGGGCAGCCCATCCGGACTCCCCAGACCCCTCGGCTTCCCTCCCGTCGCTCCGCCCCGACCGCCAGCCTCCCAGCGACCGCCAACCAGCCAGCAGCGTGGCCCGAGAGCTGCGGTCCCTGCTTCCCCCCGAAGCCTTCCGCACCAGCCCTCACCGCCTGGCCCTGGTGGCCATCAACGCCGCGATCCTGCTGCTGGGCTGGACCATGGCGGCCCAGTTGCACCAGTGGCCCCGGCCCTGGCTGCTGGCCTGGCTGCCCCTGGCCCTGGTAATGGGCAACAGCGTGTTGGTGCTCGGTCTGGCGGCCCACGACCTGATGCACGGATCCTTCCCCCGCAGCCGGAGCCTGCGGCGCCTGGCAGCCATGGCGGCCTTCAGCGTCTCCTGGATGACGCCCACCCTCTGGCAGGCCGTGCACAACCGCGAGCACCACAGCCACACCAATGGCCTGGCGGACCCCGACCGCAGCTATCTGGAGAGCCAGCCCAGCAGCTGGGGCAAGCGCCTGTTCCGGGCCATCGCCCCCTCCTCGGAAAGCAACCCCCTGCTGCTGGTGCTGGGGATGACCAGCGCCTGGCCCCTGCACCACTTCCGCACCAGCTGCGAGGTGCTGTTGGGCAACTCTGGAAGCGACGACGGTTCCGCAGGCCCCGGCGCCAGCCGCTTCACGCCGGCGGCCTTCCCGGTGAGCCCGGCAGATCGCCGCACGATCGCCGCCGAACTGCTGCTGCTGGTGGCGCTGCATGGCCTGGTGATCGGCTGGATCGGCCTGCGGCCCCTGCCCCTGCTGCTGGGCTATTTCCTGCCGCTTTGACTGGCTACGCCATGTCGATGGCGTACATCTACACCAATCACATGCTGTCCCCGCTCACCGAGGACAACGATCCCCTGGTGAGCTCCCTGTCGCTGCGGGTGCCCGCCTGGCTCGATCTGCTGCACAGCAATTTTTCCCACCACAGCGAACACCATGTGTTTCCGGGGCTGAACAGCAGCTACTACCCCCAGGTGCGGGAGCTGCTGATGCACCTCTACCCCGAGCGCTACCGCCTGCTGGGAGCCGACCAGGCCTGGCGGCTGCTGCTGAGCACGCCGCGCTTCTACCGCGATGCCCACACCCTCACCAGCCTCGATGGCACCATCACGGCCCCGGTGCCGTTGGGGCTGGGTGGGACCACCTGAAGCGCCTGCCCGTGCTGAGGTGGTTGACGTGGCCGCTTGGCCCCAGCTGAAGCATGCCCCATGGCCCCTCCTGTTTCTTCGGGGATGACCTCCTTCGCCGCGATCGCGGTGGTGCCCCCAGGCCTGGAGGAGCCGGCCGCGGCGGAACTGCGGGCCCTGGGCTGCCATGAGGTGGCGGCAGGCCGCAGGGCCGTGCGCTTCCGCACCGACCTGGCCGGCTATGTGCGGTTGCACCTGCAGGCGCGGCTGCCGTTCCGCCTGCTGCGGGAGCTGGCCCGCTTCCCCTGCCGCAGCCGCCAGGAGCTCCATGCCGGCGTGCAGGCCGCGCTGCAGACCCTGCCCAACTGGCAGGAGTGGCTGGCGCCGGAGGCCAGCCTGCGGGTGGACGCCACCGGTTCGGCCCCGGGCCTGGCCCACAGCCACTACACCGCCCTGGAGGTGAAGAACGCCCTGGTGGATCTGCAGCGCCAGCAGTTCGGACGCCGCTCCTCGGTGGAACTGGACGACCCCGATCGCTGCTTCCACCTGCACCTGGGCGGCGGCGAGGCGGTGCTCGGCCTCGATGGCAGCGGCACCAGCCTGCACCGCCGCGGCTACCGGGCCGCCATGGGCCTGGCCCCTCTCAAGGAAAACCTGGCCGCCGGCCTGATCGCCCTCACCGGCTGGGATGGCTCCGTGCCCCTGGCCGATCCCCTCTGCGGCTCCGGCACCCTGCTGATCGAGGCCGCCTGCATGGCGCTGGGCCGGGCACCGGGCCTGGACCGGGGCTTCAGCCTGGGGCGCTGGCCCGATGTCGATGCCGCCCTCTGGCGGCAGGAGCTGGAGGCGGCCCGGAACCTGGCCCGCGATCGGCTGGCCGATGGCCGGCCCCTGGCGCCGCTGCTGGGCCTGGAGCAGAACCCCGAGGTGCTGAGCCAGGCCAGGCACAACGCCGCCGCCGCCGGGGTGGCCCCCTGGATCGAGCTGCAGGAGGGCGACTTCCGCGACTTCCAGCCCCCCGATCGTCCCGGCATCCTGGTGTGCAATCCCCCTTACGGCGAGCGTCTCGGCGAACCGGGAGAGCTGGAAGCGCTCTACGCCGATCTGGGGACGATGGTGAAGCAACGCTGCAGCGGCTGGGATCTGTGGCTGCTCAGCGGCAACCCGGAGCTCACCGGCGCCCTGCGCATGAGGGCGAGCCGCCGCATCCCCGTGAGCAACGGCGGCATCGACTGCCGCTGGCTGCACTACGCGATCCGCTGAATCTGGATCACACCGGCCGCCACTCCTAGGTTCAGGTCAACGTCGCCACGCCCATGCCGCTGTCGAGCGTGCCGATCGAGGCCCAGGTCCTGGTCATCGGCATCGTGTACCTCGGAACGCTGATCATCAGCCGCTTCTCGGTGCGCATCGGCATCCCGGCGATCCTGGGGGTGCTGCTGCTGGGCCTGGCGATCAACCTCGGCAGCCTGGATGTCAACCCATCCGAAGTGGCCAAGCTGCAGGTCTTCTCCCTGGCACTGCTGCTCTTCTATGCCGGCCTCAAGACCGATCTGCAATCGATCCGCGGCTTTCTCGAATACGGGCTGATGCTGGCCATCGGTGGCGTGGCGCTCTCCACCCTGGTGCTCGGCGTGGCCATCGACCTGCTGGCCTCACCCAGTGGCGCCCACCTGGCGAAGGGCTTCCACGACGCGATGCCGCTCGGGGCGGCGATGCTGATCGCCGCCTGCCTGGGCTCCACCGATGCCGGCGCCACCCTCAGCGTGCTGCGGCAGGTGCAACGCCGGGTGCCGGAGCGGGTGAGGCATCTGCTCGAGTTCGAGTCGTCGGTGAACGACCCTGCCGCCCTGATCCTCTACAGCATCGGCCTGGGCCTGTTCAGCGTCTCGGGAGGGCATCAACCGGCGCCGCAGATGATGCTCAGCGGTGTGAGCGATCTGCTCCAGAAGATCGGCTCGGGCCTGCTGGTGGGGGTGGGCTTCGGCTATGGCGCCAAGCTGGTGGTGGACCGATTCGTGATCGACAAGGAACAGCTGCTGATCGTGGCCATGTCGATCGCCTTCATCGACTACGGCGCCACCCAGCTGCTCGGCGGTTCGGGCTTCGTGGCGGTGTACGTGACGGGTCTCTTCATGACCAACATGCACTACCGCGATCCGCACATCAACCACCGCACGATCCAGGAGGTGCTGCTGCCCTTCAACACCATGACCGAGATCAGCATCTTTCTCCTCTTCGGGCTGCTGGTGAATCCCGCCGACCTGCTGCCTCNGCTGCCGGTGGGTCTGACCATCGCCGCGGTGCTGATGCTGCTGGCACGGCCGCTGAGCGTGCTCTGCTTCCAGCGCTTCTCACCCTTCCACTGGCGTGATTCGGCCCTGATCGCCTGGTGCGGGCTGCGCGGCGCTGTTCCCCTCGCCCTCTCCTTCAACCTGGTGATGGCGATCCCCACCCTGCGCGGCCTGGAACCCGGTCTGGCGGATCAGCTGGCGCAGAACGCCCAGAGCATCGTGTTCATCGTGGTGATCTTCAATCTGCTGGTACAGGGCCTCTCCCTGCCTCACCTGTGCCGCTGGCTCAACGGCCCAGCAGAGCCCGCGTCGTCTTCGTGAGGCCGGCCATGGTGGCGGGCAGGTAAGGGCCCCGGGTCATCCTGCCGCCCACCCGCAGCAACAGACCCGAGAGCAGCAGATTCAGGCCGGCCACCACCAGCGCCGCCTGGGTCCAGGGCCAGCCTTGCTGCAGATGCAGCCAGAGCAGCAGTGCCAGCTCGGCGGCCACGAGGGCCAGCAGCAGCGCCACCAGACCGCCCATCAGCAGCACCGCGCCGCCGATCAGGCGGCGCTTCTCCCGATCGGCCTCCTGCAGGGCGATGCGCACATGCAGATCCATCACCGAGGTCATCAGGGCGCCGACCCGGCCGGCGGCCTCCCGCCCCACGCCGCGCTGGCGGGCCTGCGACTGATCCGTGTCGTTCGGGGGTGTCATGACGGTCAGGGCGACGACGGCCAGCCAGCAGCAGGCCCAGCAGCCACCCCCACGCCGGCGGCGATGCCGATCGCCAGCAGCGGCCGCTCGCGCACCGGCTTCTCGAGGCGCGGCCGCAGCGTGGCATTGAGCTCATCGAGCAGCCGCTCGAGCTGGGCCTCCAGCGGCTCCAGCTGATCGGCCAGCCGGCCGGTCTGCTCACCCGCCACGTCCATCAGCTCCAGCAGCTGCTGCTTCACCACCGTGGCGGTGCGGCCGGTCTGGCCGGCGATCGCGCCGGCCAGCTCATCGAGGCTGCCGCGGCTGGCCTCCAGGGTGTGGCGGGCCACGTCCGGCCAGCGCTTCTGGATCGCAGGCAGCCACTCCTCGAAGCGATCCATCAGGCCGGTGCGGCCGGAATGGGATGGAGCCGCCTCCGAACTCGCCCCGTCGGGCGCATCGGGCGCATCGGTTACGGGGTCGCGGGGGGGTTCGGGGGGCATCTCCGAAGTCATGGTGCGGTTCCGACCCGGGCTGATGAGCACAAGCTAAGGATGGGGTTGAGCTTGGGGAACCCTCCGCTACATTTCAGCTGCTCGGCGCACGGGCCTCTTGGTTCACATCAAGCAGGTCGAGCTGCATCAGTTCAAGTCCTTCGGCGGGTCGATGGCGATCCCGCTGGAGACCGGTTTCACGGTGGTCACCGGACCCAACGGCTCCGGCAAGAGCAACATCCTCGATGCCGTTCTGTTCTGCCTGGGTCTGGCCAGCAGCCGCGGCATGCGGGCCGAGCGGCTGCCCGACCTCATCAACAGCGCCATGCAGCGGGCCGGCAAGGCCGCCGAAACCTGGGTGAGCGTGTGCTTCGACCTCGGCGACTGGCAGCCCGATGCGGCGGAAGTAGGGCTCGAGCCGCCCGAGGAAGGCCCCTGGATCAAGCCAGGGCAGCGCGAATGGACCGTGAGCCGGCGGCTGCGGGTGGCACCGGGCGGTACCTATGCCAGCAGCTTCAGCGCCGACGGCGTGCCCTGCAACCTGCAGCAGCTGCAGACCCAGCTGCGCCGGCTGCGGGTGGATCCCGAGGGCAGCAACGTGGTGATGCAGGGCGACGTGACCCGCATCGTGTCGATGAGCGCCCGTGACCGGCGCGGCATCATCGACGAGCTGGCCGGCGTGGCCCTGTTCGACAGCCGCATCGAGCAGACCCGCACCAAGCTCGATGAGGTGCAGGAGCGTCAGGAGCGCTGCGCGATCGTGCAGCAGGAACTGCTGGCGAGCCGCCAGAAGCTGGAGCGCGACTGCGCCAAGGCCCGCACCTATCAGGCCCTGCGCGAGCGCCACCACACCGGCCGGCTGCAGGAGCAGGTGCTGGCCTTCGAGGCGGCCCAGGCCGCTCTGGCGGAGCTGGAGCGACGTCAGCAGTCCCTCAGCCGCCAGCAGGCCGACGACCGCGAGGCCCTGGCGGCGGCAGAGCAGGCGGTGACCGCTGCCGCCAGGGCGCTCGAGGAGCTCCAGGCCGAGGTCAAGGCCCTGGGCGAGGACCAGCTCCTGGCGGTGCAGGCTGAGCTGGCGGGGCTGGAGGCCAGCGGCCGTGAGCTGGCCCGCCAGGCCGAGGGCCATCAGCAGCAGGCCGAAACGCTGCAGCGCCAGCGCCTCGAGCTGCAGCGCCAGCAGGGCGAGCTGCGTCAGCAGCTGCAGACGCTCGAACGGGAGGCCGACCCTGCGACCTGGAGGCCGCCGAGGCGGCCTGCCGCAGCGCTGAAGCGGCCGTGGATCTCTCCCGCCGCCGGCTCGGCGAGGTGGCGGGGCGCTCCGGCAGCTGGCTGGAGGAGCAGAAACGCCGCAGCCAGAGTCGCCAGGAGCTCAGCGAGCGCATCGGCCCCCTGGAGGCCGAGCGGCAGCAGCTCGGCGAGCGCTGCCGCCAGAGCCTCGAGCGGCTGAGCGAACTCCAGGCTGAGCAGCAGCAGGAGGGCGCCAGCAACCGCAGCACCGAAGATCTGCTCGCTGCCCGCGACCAGGAATGGCAACAGCTGCTCGAGGCGATCCGCAGCCATCAGCGCCAAGTGCAGGAGCTGGCCGAGGATCTGGCCCTGCAGCAGCGCACCCGCAGCCGGCTCGAACAGGAGCAGACCCAGCTGGAGCGGGAGATCGCCAGGCTCGACAGTCGCCGCGAAACCCTTCAGGAAAGCCGCGGCACCGGTGCCCTGCGGGTGCTGCTCGAGGCCGGCCTGGAGGGGATCCACGGTCCGGTGGCCCAGCTGGGGGAGGTGGAGGAGCGGCACCGCCTTGCCCTGGAGGTGGCGGCCGGCGCCCGCCTCGCCCAGGTGGTGGTCGATGACGACCGCATCGGCGCCCGGGCGATCGAGCTGCTCAAGAGCCGCCGCGCCGGCCGGCTCACCTTCCTGCCGCTGAACAAGATCCGCGCCGGCGGCTCCGCCGTCGGCAGCGCTGCCCTGCAGGCGGGGCGCCGGGCCGGCGACAGGCACCGGCGGCGGCGGGTTGGTGGGCCGGGCCGTGGATCTGGTGCGCCACGAGCCGGTCTATGCCGAGGTCTTCCGCTACGTGTTCGGCGACACCCTGGTGTTCGACAACCTGGCCAACGCCCGGCGCGAACTGGGTCGCTGCCGCGCCGTGACCCTCGAGGGGGACCTGCTGGAGAAGAGCGGGGCCATGACCGGCGGCAGCCTGCAGCAGCGCGGCGGCCAGCTGAGCTTCGGCCGCAGCAGCGAGGGGGATGAGGCCGAGCCGCTGCGGCGCCGGCTGCTGGAGCTGGGCGAGAGCCTGCTGGCCTGCCGGCGCCGGGAGCACGAGCTCGGCCAGGCCCTGGAAGCCCAGCGGCCCCAGCTGCTGCAGGCGCAGCAGCGTCAGGCGGCCCTCGAAGCCGAGCGCAGCGCCGCCCAGCGCTCCCTGGCGCCGCAACGGCAGCGGCAGGAGCAGCGGGCCGAGCGCCTGGCCCAGCTGCAGCAGGCGCTGCAGCGCG
Source organism: Synechococcus sp. GFB01 (assembly GCF_001039265.1). GTDB lineage: Bacteria > Cyanobacteriota > Cyanobacteriia > PCC-6307 > Cyanobiaceae > NIES-981. The sequence continues at coordinate 11,334 of NZ_LFEK01000037.1, forward strand.
ATCAGCAGCGCCAGAGCGAGCTGGAGCAGCAGCTCACGCCGCTGCAGAACCAGCTCGCCGCCCTGCAGCAGCAGGAGGCGACGGCCCAGGCCTCCGGCGATGGCGCCCACTGGCAGGGGTTGCAGCAGGAGCTGGAGTCCGCCGATCAGGCCCTGGGCGCGGCCCGCCAGCGGCGTGATGCCCTGCTGGCGGAGCGGCGGGAACGGTCGCTGGCGGCCGAGCGGCTGCGCAGCCAGCAGGAGAGTCTGGCCAGCGAGGAGCAGCGCCTGGTGGCGGCGGTGAACGCCCTGGTGGCCGAGCGGGCCGGCTGGAAGGAGCGCCAGCAGGCCGATCAGAGCAAACGCACGGCACTCGAAAGCCAGCAGAGCGAGCTGCAGACGCGCTTCGGCGAGCGCCGCCGCGCCCGCGACGCCGCCGAGGCCCAGCTCGGGGCCCAGCGGCAGGCCCTGCAGCAGAAGCAGTGGGAGCTGCAGCGCCTCGCCGAGGAGCTGGCAAGCCTGGCCGAGCAGCAGCAGCGCAGCGAACAGCAGCGGCTCTCCCAGCTGGAGCGGGAGCTGCCCGATCCCCTGCCCGAGCTGCCCGAGGCGGTGAGAGAGGCGGGTCTGGAGGCGCTGCAGAGCGAGCTGCGCAGCCTCCAGGCCCGCCTGGAGGCCCTCGAACCGGTCAACATGCTGGCTCTCGAGGAACTCGAGCAGCTGGAGCAGCGACTGGCCGATCTGGAGGAGCGGCTGGCCGTGCTCAGCACCGAGCGCGAGGAGCTGCTGCTGCGCATCGAAACGGTGGCAACCCTGCGTCAGGAGGCGTTTCTGGAGGCCTTCAACGCCGTGGACGGCCACTTCCGCACGATCTTCGCCGAGCTCTCCGATGGCGAGGGCCACCTGCAGCTGGAGAACCCCGAAGCACCGCTGGAAGGAGGTCTCACCCTGGTCGCCCATCCCAAGGGCAAGGCGGTGCGGCGGCTGGCGGCGATGAGCGGCGGCGAGAAATCGCTCACGGCCCTCAGCTTCCTGTTCGCCCTGCAGCGCTTCCGCCCCTCCCCCTTCTACGCGCTCGATGAGGTCGACAGCTTCCTCGATGGCGTCAACGTGGAGCGCCTGGCCGGCCTGATCGCCCGCCAGGCCGATGCGGCTCAGTTTCTGGTGGTGAGCCACCGGCGCCCGATGATCGCCGCCGCCACCCGCACGATCGGGGTCACCCAGGCCCGCGGCGCCCACACCCAGGTGGTGGGATTGCCGCCCGCCGCGGCCTGAGCCCACCGATGCGCTGCTGCGATCGCTAAGGGAGAATGCGGCGATGACGATGACCCCACCCAGCAGCGACCCCGCCGCACCACCCAGCGACCGCCTCTGGCTGCGCTCGGAGCTGATGGGCACCCAGGTGATCACCCGCGACACCGGTCGCCGCCTCGGCGTGGTGGGCGAGGTGGTGGTCGACATCGACCGGCGCGAAGTGGTGGCCCTCGGCCTGCGCGACAACCCGCTGACCCGCTTCCTGCCGGGCCTGCCGCGCTGGATGCCGCTCGATCGCATCCGCCAGGTGGGCGATGTGATCCTGGTGGATTCGGTCGACTCGCTCGCCGAGGGGTTCAACCCCGATCGCTACAGCAAGGTGATCAACTGCCAGGTGGTCACCGAAGCGGGCCAGCAGCTGGGCAAGGTGCTGGGCTTCAGCTTCGACATCGAGACCGGCGAACTCACCACCCTGGTGCTGGGCGCGCTCGGGATCCCGCTGCTGGGCGAAGGGGTGCTGAGCACCTGGGAGCTGGCCGTCGAGGAGATCGTCTCCAGCGGGCCCGACCGGATCATCGTGTACGAGGGGGCCGAGGAGAAGCTCCGGCAGCTGGGCACAGGCCTGCTCGAGAAGCTGGGCATCGGCGGGCCCAGCTGGGAGCAGGAGGAGCGGGAGCGCTACCGCAGCGGCATGGTGCCGGTGGAGAACCAGCTGGCTCCGGGCCTGCCCGCGGCTGCCGAGCAGCGGCGCATCCAGCCCGCCACCAGCCGGGCCTTCCAACCGGAGGAGGAGCTCGATTATGTGGAGCTCGACGAACGGCGCGAGCGCGAACCGCTGCGCCGCCGCCGCTACCTCGAGGAGGAGCCCGACCCGCGCTCTGAGCCCGGCCGTTACGCCCCCGAGCGCAGCAGCCGCGAGCGGGAGCCGCTCGATCTGGATCAGGATCGCCGCGACCGCTACGACGATCAGCCCAGGCAGCTGCAGGCCCGGCCCCGACCGGTGCGTGAATCCCGGCCTCCCGGCAATCAGCCGCTCGATGTCGACGCCGAGGATCTGGCGGATCCCTGGTAGGGCCCCGCTTCAGCGGGGCTCAAAGCGCAGCGAGGCCGAGTTCACGCAGTAGCGCTGCCCGGTGGGCTGAGGGCCGTCGCTGAACACGTGGCCCAGGTGGGCATCACAGTTGGCGCAGCGGATCTCGGTGCGCACCATGCCGTGGCTGGTGTCGGTGAGGGTGCGGATGGCCGCGGGATTCATCCCATCCCAGAAGCTCGGCCAGCCTGTGCCCGAATCGAACTTGGCGGCACTGCTGAACAGCTCGGCGTCGCAGCAGATGCACCGGTAGAGCCCAGGCTCCTTGTGGTTCCAGTAGGCGCCGCTGAAGGCCCGCTCGGTGCCGCCCTGGCGGGCGATGCGGAACTGCTCGGGCGTGAGCTGCTGCCGCCAGCGCTCCTCCTCCTGGCCACGGGCCAGACCGCTGTCAAGACCGCAGGCGGAGGGGTCATCGGGATTGCGTGGGGCGGCCATCGGCGATCGCAGGCTGCAACGGCCTCCAACCCTAGGCAGAGGCCGCCGGCAACAGCTCCTGCACCATCGCCGCCAGGGCCGCGACGGCACCGCTCCGGCCTCGCAGGCTGCGGAGATCCTCGCGCACACCCGCCAGCCGTTCAGGACTGGCCAGCCAGTCGGCCGCTTCAGCGGCGATCTGCTCGGGCGTCACCAGCCCCACCCGCTCCGGCACCACCGTGCGCCCCGCGGCGATGTTGGGCAGCGCCAGCTGCCCGCGGCGCCGCAGCTGCCAGGCCGTGAAGGCTCTCCCCATCAACCGCCCCACGCCGGGGCATCGGGCGAGCAGCCCGATCAGCCCATCCCAGGCCTCCATCACCTCCAGGTGGTGGGTGGGCACCACCACGATCATCGGCAGCCCCAGGGCGGCCAGTTCGGCGGTGTTGGCCCCCACCGTGGTGAGGGCGAGGCGACACTGGCTCAGCAGCTGATGCGCCGGGTGCGCCATCACCAGCCGGATCCGGGTGCCGGCAGCGGTCACCAGCGCCAGGCCCTGCTCGTCCTCCAGCAGCCGTCCCGGCCGGGCTCCATAGTGCCGGGCGATGGGACCCGAAGGGTCCAGATACGGGAGCAGATCCTCCGCGGCGATCGTGGGAGCCACAGGGATCACGCAGCGGCAGTCCGGGCGGAGCCGGGCCAGGCGATCGGCCACCGCACAGAAGAACGGCATCCCCACCTGCAGCTTGATGCGCTTGGAGCCGGGCAGCAGGGCCAGCCATTCGCCCGGCGGCAGGCGCTGCTCCGCCTGGGGGGCAGGTCGGGCAGATCGGCCATCAGATCGCCCACCACGGTGCAGCGCGAGCGCCAGCGGCGGGGCAGCCGCTCAACCACCTGGGGCCCCATCGCCGCGATCCGGTCGTTGAAGCGCGGCCAGCGCGCGACCCACTCGGCGTAGGTGAGGTGGCGGTAGCCCAGCCGGGCGGAGAGCAGCACGGTCCAGAACTGATCGCCCCCCAGAAACACCACCACGCCGCGGCGGGGCCAGGGGCCGAAGCGAGCCGGCCGCAGCAGCAGCCACCAGAAGCGGCGGGCGGGCACGATCCTCTCGAACAGCTGCCAGGCGGCTGCGGCCTGGTGTTCCCGGCCCGTGCCGTTGGGGCAGGGCACCAGCACAAGATCCAGGCGGCACGGGTCACCAGGCTGGCGCGGCCGCAGGGGCCGATCGCGATGCAGGCGCTCCGCCACCGGCCGCACCCAGGTGGTCAGCTCGCCGGGGCCGTTGCTGACCAGCACGATGGCCAGAGAAGGCTCATCACCGGGGACGGAGGGCGGATCCCGAAGCTGAGCCGAACCGGAAGGGGCGGGTTCCCGCTGGCTCAAGTGGGGGAATAGAAAAATGCGGATGGCGAGACTTGAACTCGCAAGGCCGAAGCCACACGCCCCTCAAACGTGCGTGTCTACCAATTCCACCACATCCGCGTGGTTGTCCGCAGGGCTGAAGCCCTCCGGAGAGGCTGTTGGTCGGACCGAAGCCCGCCCTGGTGCGAGGAGGCCGTCGGCGCTCCGCCCAGCAATATACCCATCGCCGGTGCGGATCCCTGCCGGTCGGCGGCGCCGGCTCGGCCGGTGAGCGCTGATACAGTCCCGATCGGCCCATTCCCGCTGCATCGCCGCCGAGTCGCCACTGATGCCCATCGGCAAATTGCTGATCGCCAACCGCGGCGAGATCGCCCTCCGCATCCTGCGCAGCTGCCGCGAGCTCGGCATCCCCACCGTGGCGATCTACAGCACGGTCGACCGCAACGCCCTGCATGTGCAGCTGGCCGATGAGGCCGTGTGCGTGGGCGAGGCCCCCAGCTCCAAGAGCTACCTCAACATCCCCAACATCCTGGCGGCCGCCACCTCCCGCGGCGCCGATGCCATTCACCCCGGCTACGGCTTTCTGGCCGAGAACGCCAGGTTCGCCGAGATCTGTGCCGACCACGGCATCACCTTCGTGGGTCCCTCGCCCGAGTCGATCCGCTCGATGGGCGACAAATCCACCGCGAAGGCCACGATGCAGCGGGTGGGCGTGCCCACGATCCCCGGCAGCGAGGGCCTGCTGGAGAGCGTCGAGGACGCCCGCGCCCTGGCGGAGTCGATGGGCTATCCGGTGATGATCAAGGCCACCGCCGGCGGCGGCGGTCGCGGCATGCGCCTGGTGCCCTCGGCCGACCAGCTCGAGAACCTGTTCAAGGCGGCCCAGGGCGAAGCCGAGGCGGCCTTCGGCAACCCGGGCCTCTACATGGAGAAGTTCATCGACCGGCCGCGGCACGTGGAGGTGCANGGTGCTGGCCGACCGGCACGGCAACGTGGTGCACGTGGGCGAGCGCGACTGCTCGATCCAGCGCCGCCACCAGAAGCTGCTGGAGGAGGCCCCCAGCGTGGCGATCAACGCCGAGCTGCGCCGCCGCATGGGCGACGCCGCCGTGGCCGCCGCCCGCACGATCGGCTACGAGGCGCCGGCACCGTGGAGTTCCTGGTGGACCGCAGCGGCGACTTCTATTTCATGGAGATGAACACCCGCATCCAGGTGGAACACCCGGTCACCGAGATGGTGACCGGAGTCGACCTGATCGCCGAGCAGCTGCGCATCGCCGGCGGCGAGCCGATCTCGGTGAGCCAGGAGCAGATCAAGCTCACCGGGCACGCCATCGAGGTGCGGATCAACGCCGAGGACCCCCGCCAGAACTTCCGCCCCGCCCCCGGCAAGATCACCGGCTGGCTGCCGCCAGGCGGGCCGGGCGTGCGCTTCGACAGCCACGTGTACACCGGCTACGAGATCCCGCCCTTCTACGACTCCCTGATCGGCAAGCTGATCGTGTGGGGCACCGACCGCGACCATGCCCTCAAACGCCTGCGCCGCGCCCTCTCGGAATGCGCCGTCACGGGCATCCCCACCACGATCGACTTTCACCTTCAACTGCTGGATCGCCCCGAGTTCCAGGCGGGTGACGTGCACACCAAGTTCGTGGAGCAGGAGATGCTGCCCCTGCCCTGAGAGCCCGGCACAGACCCCCGGGCCGGCGGCAACCGCTCAGGCCGGCATCACGCTGGCGCGGATCATCATCTGGGTGAGCAGGCCCTGCTGTCCCACCAGCAGCTCCCGCAGCAGGCTCACGAGCCCCACCCACACCACCGGTGTCACATCCACGCCGCCGATCGGCTGGATCAGCCGGCGGGTCGGAGCGAGCAGGGGCTCGGTGGGCAGCCCGACCAGCCGCAGGATGCCCCGGCTCAGATCGAGCTGGGGATACCAGGTGAGCACGATCCGGAACAGGAACAGCAGAGTCCACAGGGCCAGCACCAGGCCCAGCCCCAGGTGCAGCCAGGCCAGCGGGGTGGTGGGCAGGACCAGGCCAGGGGGCAGGGCCGTCACAAACCTCTAAGCAGCGATGCCGCCAAGCGTAGGCAGCAGCGCCGCCTGCCTAGGATCTCCGTCGGATCTGCTGCTTCCATGACCCCTTCTCTCGCCAATTTCCTCAGCAGCCTCGTATGGGGTGCCGTGATCGTGGTTGTGCCGATCAGCGTGGCGCTGGTTCTGATCAGCCAGAACGACCGCCTCGACCGCAAGCTCTGATCCCCGAGCCGCTGGACGAGGCCAATCGGGCCCCTGGGCAGGCCGATGACGCTGCCTAGAGTGTCGGCATCGTTCCAAGGGCCCGGCCAGCCGGGGTCCAGTTCGCCGTGGTCAACGCCAGTCTCAACTGGGCCAGCATCGTCGGCATCGTGCTGGCGGTCGGCGGGGCGCTGCTCTACTTCATGCGCAGCTTCAAGCCCGCCCTGGCCCGCGACTATGACGTCTTCTTCGCCGCCGTGGGGCTCCTGTGCGGCGGCATCCTCTTCTTCCAGGGCTGGCGGCTCGATCCGATCCTCCAGTTCGGCCAGTTCCTGCTGGCCGGCACCACCGTGTTCTTCGCCTACGAGAGCGTGCGCCTGCNGGGGGTGACCACCGAGCAGGCGCGCCGCTCCTCCTATTTCGACGACGANGGAACCCGCTCCCGCCGGCCCCTACCGGCCGCGCATGGGCGGCAGCAACTGGGGAGAGGCCGATGTCGACCGCTTTGACGAACCCCAGCCGGTGCGCCGCCGCATTCCCTCCCGCAGCGAGGAGGACGACGACTTCTACCGGCCCCGCCGCAGCAGCCGCGCCGCCATCCCCGAACGGGCCGCCAGCCGCCGCGGCCGCCCCGACGATGACTGGGATCGCGACGACGAGCGCCGCGTCCCCGAGCGCAGCCGCTACAGCGCCGGCGCCTCACGAGCGCAGAGCGAGTTCGGCGCCCGCCGGCGGGAGCGGGACAGCGGGCCCGAACCTCGCCGCGGCAGCCGCCCACCGCCAGCAGCGACGCCATGCCGCGCTCCAGCCGCCGTCCGACGGCACCCGAGAGCGGCCCGCCTGGCGCCATGCCGCAGGGCAGGCCTCAGGGCACGCCGATCCGGGACGCGGGCCGCAGCGAGATCAGTGACGCCGATTTCAGTCCGATCAAGCCAACCGGCACCAGCCCGGAGCAGCCGCCGGCCAGCCTCGCCCCCGCGACAACAGTTCACGCTTCGACGACTGAGCCACCCCGTGCAGCTGCCGGCCGGCCTGCTGGCTCTGGCCACCATTCTCGTGCCAGCGCTGCTGGTGGGCTGTGATGGCAGCCTCTGGAGCCGCCGCTCCAGCGGGCCCGCCGGTTTCGGCGGAGTCACGGACAACCGGCGTGATCCCGCCCTGAGCGGCGATGGCCGCCTGCTGGCCAGCGTGGTGGAGCGCCAGGGGCGCGGGCGGGTGATGCTGCAGGAGCAGCCCAGCGGCCGGGTGCTGGCGCTGCGCCATCTGGGCGGCCAGTTGCCGCATCGTTCCCCTTCACTCAGCTGGAACGGGCGCTACCTGGCCGTGATCGTGCAGCAGGGTTCTCAGCGGGCCGTGCTGATCGAGGACCGCCTCACCGGCAGGCCCCTGTGGCTGCCGCTGCCCGGCGATGCGATGCCCGAGCAGCTCAGCCTGGCTCCGGATGGCCAGCGGCTGGCGCTGGAGCTGCAGCGCGAGGGCCGCAGCCAGGTGCACCTGTTCGACCTCTCGGGGCTGCTTGAACGCGACCTGCCACCCGGCCTGCGACTGGGGCGCAGCACCGGCGCTCCACCATGAGACGGCGCCGCGCTGGGAGCCTGCGAACGCTCCAGAAGCTGAGGTGGATGCGGCACCTCGCGGTGGGCCTGATCACGGCGCCGCTGGCGCTGGCTCTGCCCGGCTGCCTCGGCGGCATGCCTGTGCCGGAGAGCGGGCTGAATCGGCAGCTGGAGCAGGCCGGCAACAACCGCCGCCCATCGCTGGCGGGCCGCTGGCTGGCCCTGATCAACGCCCCCCCCGGCGATGGGCGGGAGCGTGTGGTGCTGCTCGATCTGGAGCGCCGTCTGCCGGTGCCGCTGCCGGGCCTGAACCGCCCCGATGCCCAGCCCCTGAGCGTATCGGTGGATGTCTCCGGGGAGCGGCTGGCCCTGGTGCGCCATCTGGAAGGCCGCACGGAGCTGGTGCTCTACCGGCGCTCGCTGCAGAGCCTGCAACCGATCCCGATCGGCCCACCGGGGGTGCCGCTGGCCGTGCAACTGCGGGCCGACGGCCGCGAACTGGCTGTGCAGCTGAGCCGCAACGGCCTCTGGCAGGTGGACCTGATCCGGATCCCCTGATCGAGGTGGGCATTCAGGGAACCAGACCGGCCCAGTGCAGGAAGGTGTCGCCGCTGAGGGCCTCGATCAGCAGCACGGCGGCGAACCCCACCATCGCGAAGCG